>JAZSER010000006.1:0-27421 GCA_045531815.1 Faecousia sp.
GCTTAACACCCTAGAGTTCTCTTCGCATTTAGATATGTCGTGGAGTGGGCATAAATTCAAACCATTTAAAGAACAAATTGATTAAAGGAGAATCATTATGAATTTAGGATTATTAGGAACAGCATTGGCAATGGGTATTGCCGCAATCGGCTCGGCAATCGGTATCGGTATTGCGGGTCAGGCTTCAATCGGGGCTTGGAAAAAGTGTTACATGAGCAATAAGGCAGCACCCTTTATTCTTACTGTTTTCGCAGGTGCGCCTCTTACACAGACCATTTACGGCTTTCTTTTGATGCAACAGATGAAGGGTTCCTCTGCCGATCCTGCTTTTTTGCTCGGTCTTGGAATCGCATCGGGTGTAGCTATGGCTTTCTCGGCTGTTTTTCAGGGCAAGGCCGGTGCTGCAGGTGCCGATGCTTTAGCTGAAACAGGAAAAGGCTTTTCGCAATACATTACTGTTGTCGGTCTTTGCGAAACCGTTGCGTTGTTCGCACTCGTTTTCAGCATGGTAGCGTTAGGATAATATGAAAAAACAGCGGCTTCGGGTATCCACAACACATATTATATTGTTGAGCTTTTTAATTGCAAGCGTACAGGCAATCGGTCGGGGCATCCCGACCTTAACAATCCGTTCCGATGGACACAGACAACGGTGCGTGGGATGTTGGCAAATCAAGAGTATTGCGGTGACACCGTAAACTTTAGAACTTATTCGAAATCGAATAAGCTGAAGAAACGCTTAAAGAATGATGCTGAAAACATTATGGTGTTCGAGAACACGCACGAAGCCATCATCAGCCGAGGATTGTTCGATGCGGTGCAAAAGCACTTTGAAGGTCGTAAGCGCCCAGACCAGCAAGGCGAGATGGACAAGTATGCAGGATTCCTCTTCTGCGGTGAATGCGGTCAAAAGCTGTATCTGCACAAATGTAAGTCTCTCGCTCCTGAAAAGAACTTCTTTCAATGCGGAGGATATCAGACCAAGGGCGGTACTCATTGCACGGCACACTATATCCGAGAGCAGGTGCTCGACGAAATCGTGCTTGGCAGAGTACAGAAAATGACTGCCTTCGCAAGAGAGAACCCCGATGAATTTTATGCGATGGCAACCGAAAACGGCGAAGCTGAGGCTAAAAAATTCTATGCTATGGCAGAACGGCAGCGTAACAGCTTGGAGAGTCGTGTTAAGGAGATTGATAAGATCATCCGCTGTTTGTATGAGGACAGAGTGGTTGGTCGCATCACTCCCGAACGGTACGATGAGCTGGCGTGCGGATACGAGTTGGAGCAGACGGAAATCAAGCAAGAGCTTGAAAGTATCACAGCAAGAATTGCCGAAATGGATATGCGAGATATTTGCGTTAGAGAGTTCATTGCGAACGCAAAGGAAATTGTGGATATGGATAAACTGACTCCGAGAATCCTTCGGGCATTTGTCCTCCGCATCGACGTATATGAGAAAGCGGAGAAATTCTCACGCAAATGCGGAAACTACGTTGAAATCCATTACACCTTCCACCCAACGCCGCGCACAACCTCTAAGACGGCGGTATCCACAATAGCGGTGATACCGATGGAGCTGCAAATGGCAACATTAAATGCCTAAAAACAGTAGTAACCGGAAGGCGTAATGCCTTCCGGTTACATACCGCACCATTTACTCCGTTAAGAACAACGGGCAAAAGACTGCAGGTTTTTGGTCTTATTGGGGATCGGATGTGGTCTCGTCGGGGATCTCTTCCTCTTCGTCCTCATCCGGTGCAGGATCCTCTGTGCCGCCATCGGGCTTGGAGATATCCGCATCGGTGGCTACGAAGTCAAAATCACGGGCGATGATCGTCTCACCGGAGCCCATCTGTACCGTCACGGTGCAGTGGTAGGTGTTGCCTGCCACCAGCTTTTCCAGTGCCAGCTCACCACGGAGGACCATATGCCCCTCGTAGTTCTCTGTCAGGAAGTTCTGCAGATCATAGCTCTTGATCTTGGCGCGGATGCCGCTGCCGGTGACCTTGAACACCTCACCGTTTGCATCGGAAACGGTCATGGTCGCGGAGCTGACCATCCGGTTGGTGGTAAGCACACCCCGGAACAGGTTTTCATAGGTATAGGCAGATGCGTCCAGGGAGTCTGTCACCTTTGCCTCCTCCACATCAGAAGCGTCGATGAGCACCTTGCAGGTGATGGGCAGATAGCCGGAGCTGTAGACCTGGCGGAAGGGAGATTTCACTTCCTTATAGATGGTGTAGACCACCTCTCCCAGCTCTTCGTTCCAGGAATGGGTCTCCACACCACGGCTCACAGGACCGGGCGTCTGCTCCAAAGTATGGATGTAGCTGCGGTCCGGATCGATAGATCCGTCGGGATTGTACACCACATGCTTGCCCACCACCAAGATCACATGACCGCCGGCTGCCGCGGTGGTATCCAGGGCATCACCGGGCTGCACCTTGGCGTAAGCCGCGTACATCCGCTCCTCGCCGTTGGCAGCAACGATCTCCTTGGAGATGCCCACTCTACCGTCCTCGGTGGGGGTGTACTCGTAGTCGCCTACCTTCAGGTAGCCGTTGGCCTCGATCATATAGCGGCTGGACTGGGTGCCGGAGATATCCGCGCCCACCTGATTCCAGGCAAAGTTCACAGAACCGGAGCAGTCGTTGCCGATTCTGGCAAGAGCACTGCCGTTGCCCAGGTGATCCTCCTTCAGACCGGAGATGCTGTAGATACCCTTCTCGTCCTGGCTGACAGCAAACTCCAGGAAGGTCTGCTCATCGGAACGGGCATAGGCATAGGGAATGCCTCTGTAGACACGGCCGGCCTTAAAGTCCACCCAACGGCCATTAGCGGAGATATGATATGTAACATCCTCAGTGGCACGCCAGTACAGATCGCCCATCTGACGCATCTTGGCAACCACCTTTGCACGGCGCTCCTGCAGGATCTCGTTGTCCGCAATGGCCTTTTCCAGCGCTTCCTGGTCAGCAGGCGCGGTTTCCCGGATATTGGGGATATTCCACTGGTCCATGACATCCTTGTGTTTCAGGTACATACCGTACAGACTCATTCTCTGCTCGGTGGTCATGCCGTCAAGAATACCGTCAGCACCCACCTGCTTCAGAGCAGTGCCGTCATAGACACCCTCCACCTGCTGCTGCAGGCTGCGGCCCTGGAGCGCGCCGTACACTCTGCCGTCTGCCAGCTCCACATAGGCTCTGCTGTTGACCTGCATTGCTGCATGCTCTGCATTGGTCTTTGTTGTCTTGGTGTCCTTCATAATACCGTAGACCAGCAGGCTTTGCACCGCTGTATCCACACCGAATTCGCTGCTTTCATAATCCACACAATGGGTGTTTCCTTCTGCGTCTGCAGGGTCTCCGTTAACCTCCAGCGCAATGCCGAAGCCCTTGATCTGAGCCTTGACCAGCTCATCGCCTGCAAAGCCGCAGGTGAAATAAATACCTGCATTTAAGGTGCGCAGCGCCATGCTTTGGACCGTGACCCGCAGACGGTGGAACGACACAGTGCCGTTTTCACCGGGGAGCATCAGATAGCCGTCCTCTGCACAGGCAGCACCCTGGGGAACCCCCCGGATCTGCGCATCGGCAGGCGCAGTGCCGTAGTCACCGTCTTCTACCGTAAAGTCATCGGTCTTGGAATCCATGCAATACACAGTGCCTGTACCGGTCACAGCGCCCAGATCAAAACCGTTCAGGTCCAGATAAATATCCTTTGCAGCCTCCAGGGTCTGCACAGGCGCAAACAAGACAACGCGGTGGGCAGGCTCGGAGCAGGAATTTACTGCCTCCTGCACAGATGCATAAACACCCACCACCTCACTGCCCCGGAAGACCGCAGCAGGCTTTTCTCCCAGCATCACCAGGTCAGTGCCCATGGTGACCACGCTGAGGGAGGAGCTGTTGGAGGTAATGGAAGCACCGGACAGGTCTGCCTGCCGGCTGGTACCCACATCCTTGCCCGCCACCAGGTTGGCAGAACCCAGGCGCACCTTCAAGGTGCCGGTATACGCGCCCTGGATGGTCAGCATTTCGCCCAGCGCAGGACCTTCGCTGTCAGGCCACAGGTACATGTCATCCACGCTTGCATCCCCTGCCAGGGTGACGCTGCCTCTGCAGCACACATTCTTGCCGGTCTTGCAGGTGCCGTTGGTCACAGAACCGCCCAGCAGATTCATCTGACCGGTGGCAGTTACGAAAATATTGCCGCCGGCATTGCTTGCCTGACCGCCGGTGATTTCGCCGCCGTACATATTAAATGTTCCGATGACATTCAGAATACCGCCGTTGCCGGGCTTGTATCCGGACACCGTCTCATAGGTCAGTGTGCCTTCGTACAGATTCAGCACACCGTCTGCTTCCACATAGAAGACACCGCCGGCGCGGTATTCCGTGCTCAGAGAAGAGGCGCGGCCTCTTGCCATGACTGTGCCCTTGCCCAAAAGGTTCATTTCCGCACCGCTCTCAACGATAAATGCGCGGGTAGTACCGTGAAGGGTCTGATTGTTCAGGTCCAGGCAGACCTTGCCGTAAACCGTCTTCTGCGCCCATGTGCCATTGTTACCGGCAAAGTCCAGATAGTAGTGACCGGCTGCCAGGGTCTCCTGACCGGAAAAGCTCTCTGTCAGGGCTGTCCAGGTAACAGTTTTGCCGCAGACACTGCAGGGTGCATCCTTTGTTTCTGCCGCAGGTGCCTGGGCAGACAGCTTCAGTTCCTCACCCTGGGGCGTTACATAAAGGCTCACTGCCGCCTTGTTGCTGTCCAGCACAGAGATGGATGCGTGGCGCACATCGGCATTCTCGCTGATACCGATGACACCGCCATCTACCAGGCTGGCATCTGCCTCCGGATCATAGAACTGAAGGGCCACTGTGCCGGAATAAGTATCCTTGATGGTCAGCTGCTTACCCAGCGCAGGACCGCCGCTCTTCAGACGCAGCTGCAGACGGTCGATAGTACCGTCCTTTTCCAGCAGGACAGCGCCCTGTACGCAGGCAGCAGGTGTCTCACCGCTGATCTGACCGCCGGAAACGGTCAGCTTGCCGGCAGGTCCCATAAAGATACTGCCGCCAACACCGCCAACATTGCCGCAATGCAGCTTGCCGCCGTAAATATTTACAGTACTGGTGGAATACACGATACCCCCGTTATAGGGATTCACTGTGTTGCCGCTGCTCAGAACGATGCCGTAATTGCCGCCGTAAATATTCAGCGCACCGCCATTGGCAACATGAAATACACCGCCGGCTCTGTCTGCATACTCCAAGCCCGTGGGGAAGCCGCCGCCGTTGACAGTGCCTTCTCCCTGAAGGCTCAGCGTACCGCCATTGGCAACTTTGAATACACGGCTTGCGCCCTGCACGGTCTGTCCGTTCAGATCAATGCACACCTGTCCGGAAACGGTCTTCTGTGCCCAATCGGCACTGTCCAGCAGGTCCAGATAGTAGTGGCCGGCAGCCAGCTCTGTATTGGCTGCTACACTTTCTGTCAGCATGGAGAAGGCCTCTGTCTTACCGCATGCCTTACAGTAGATCTCCTTGGTATAGCTGGGTGCAGTGGCGGTTGCCTTCAGGTCCGTTCCGTCCACATACAGATACCACTGGGTAGTATTATACAGCTTCAGCTGTGCCCGCATGAGGCTTGCATTGTCTGCAGCGCCCAGATCCAGGCCTTCTGCATAGGTGATGCTGCGGTACTGCACTGTAGTAGCACCGGTATAAGCACCCTGCACGGTAATCATATCCCCCAGGGGAACGGTTTTTTCCCACACATACAGATGGTTGATGGAAGCATTTCCTGCCAGCAGGAGCTTGCCCTGGACCATCACGGATTTACCCGCACTGCAAGTACCGCCGGTTATACTGCCGCCATACATATGCATCTTGCCCGCAGGTGCGATATAAACATTGCCGCCTGCGTTGGATGCCTTGCCGCCGGTAATGCTGCCGCTGTGCATATCAAAGGTACCAAATACACAGACGATACCGCCATTCATGGCATTTTCCATTTTTGTATCACTGATCTCATCGGTAAGGGTCGCATCCCGGAGGATCAGCTTGCCGCCGCTTCTGACAAAAACCGTTCCGCCATAGTCTCTGTCCGTCTCGGCAAAGTGACCGTTGCGCAGTGTACCTTCACCGCAGATAGACAGAACACCGCCGCTGTTTACGGTGAACACGCGTTCCTTTGCCGCCAGGGTCTTGCCGTTCATATACAGGCAGACCTTGCCGGAAATGCCTTTTTCGGCTGTCCAGGTATGGGTGTCCTCTTCATAGTCCATGTAGTAGTGGCCCTCTGCAATGGACGCAGCATCGTCTGCAAGGGTGGAAAGGCCTGTCCATGTGACCGCCTTGCCGCACTGGGGACACTGCTCCGGCAATGCAGCAGTTTGGGCTGCTGCAACAACCGTTAAGGCTGCCACCATTAGCACTGCCACAAGGAAAAAGGGCAAAAGCTTTCCCGTCTTTTTCATTCTATTCCCTCCATCATAGTATATTATCATTGATAATCACATTATATTGTGATATATTGGAGGTATCAATAGCTTATTTTCACGCGTTCTTGCACTATGTTAAGATTCAGAGGTGTTTTCATGGAACCGATCCGCAATTTCTTCCGTCGGGCCTCCCCGGAGCTGCCCATCCATGTGACTTATCGCGTGCTGGATTCCCGCCCTTCCGATAATCCCGGATTTACTTACGTTGCCCATTATTTCAGCGTTTTGCTGGTCTACCGGGGGGAAGTGCTGACCAGTATTGCCGGCAAGCCCCAGGTGCTTTCCGCAGGTGATATCCGCATCTTTTTAAAGGACGACCTGCACCTGTTCCGCAGCCAGGCACCGGACACCCGCTATGTGCAGATCAGTATGACGCCCAAGCTGTTTCTTTTTCCCAAGGAGCAGTTCTTTTATTCCAAATTTGTCAAGCCTCTGAAGAAGGGCAAGCTGGATTGTCCCCGGCTGCTGCGCCCCGGTGACAGGGGCTACGACGACATTTACACCCTGATGGACCGGCTTGACCAATCCAAAGAGGGCAAGGATGCCTACGATGCAGAGCTCTTTTCCATTGCCATTTCCCTGTGCACTACGCTTCTTCCCTACTGCAAAACCGGTACACCTGTCAGCTATCCCACCGAGGACGTGGTGCGCACATGCCTGAAATATATGTCCGACCACAGTTCTGAGAAGATCACTCTGGAGACGCTGGCAGAATTGGTGCATCTGCACCCAAATTACCTGTGCTCCGTGTTCAAAGCCTACACAGGAAAAACCATTTTCGACCATCTGACCAGGCAGCGGCTGCGCCGGGCTTCCCGGATGCTGCGTTCCACACAGCTGCCGGTGCAGCAGGTGGCGGAGCAATGCGGCTTCCCCAGCATCAGCTTTTTCAGCCGGAAATTCCATGCCATCTGCGGGTACACCCCTACCCAATACCGCAAAAAGTTTTCCAATGTGCTTCTGGAGGATGAAGAATAACATAAATATAAGATGCCGGTCTTGCGACCGGCATCTTTTTATTTTATTTTGCTGCGTTGCGGATATTGGAAATGTTCCAGTTTTCCATTTCCATTTGGTAGGTTGCGTACATATCCAGCATATTTTCAGGAACACCGGAGGCAGTATATTGCGCATCATACTTCTCCACCATACCCTGCAGGCTCAGACTCCGCAGACAGCCAAAGACATAGTTCCCGTCTGTGGTATAGATATAAGCCTTGCCGTAAATCTGGTAGGAAGCATTTCTCCGGTTCAGCAGGCTGCTCTGGTCAGCACGCATAATGCCATAGAGCAAAGAGCTGGTAACATTCTCGCCCGCACCGAAAAGTTGCTTTTCAAACCGGGTGTACTTGCTGGTGGTGCCAATGTTGTCGGAGTTGGGCTCCTCCACGATACTCAGCGCCACACCAAAGTACTTCACCTTTTCAGCGACCATGCTGTCGCCCCGGAAGTTATTCTTGTAGTACACGCCCACCTCTTCCGGTCTGAGTGCCATGCTGTGGATATTCAGGCCCACTGCGTGGAAGGAAGTGCCGTCCGCCTCAGTGATCATCATGAACACATCGTTGCCTGCAACGCCCAGCTCGGAGTCCTTGCCTACCGGCTGGACACCCTCTACCGTGCCTTCCAGGGTCTTGATCCGACCGTATACACCGTCGGTGATGTCATAGTCGGCAGTTGCGCTGTCCATGCAGTACAGGGTCTTTCCGGAAGCAACGGTCACTTTGCCGTCGATGCTGCAGCCGTTGAGCTCCAGGGTCATGGTCACAGGAACGCTGATATTGCCCGTGACATTCTTCTGCAGATAAACCGTACCGTTTTCTGCACAGGCAGACACTGCATCCTGCAGCTCGCTGAAGTATACCTTTTCCCCGTTTGCATTTTCGGTGTAGGCAGCGTTGGTGATCCCCAGGATCAGATCTGTACCGGATACCACGGGAACCAGATTACCGGTGGAGGTCTGAATGTTTGCCTGGGTCAGATTTGCATCTTCGCTGGTGCCGATATCGGTTCCATCCTGAGCACCGCTGACAGACAGCTTGGCAGAACCGGTGTAGGTTCCCTGGATGATC
This sequence comes from Faecousia sp., assembly GCA_045531815.1. Lineage (GTDB taxonomy): Bacteria > Bacillota > Clostridia > Oscillospirales > Oscillospiraceae > Faecousia. The sequence goes on from JAZSER010000006.1 coordinate 8,581, forward strand.
AGCAGTTCACTCAGCGGCACATGGCCTTCCTTATCCGTTGCAGGCCACAGGGTAATGCTATCCAGCTTTGCGTTATTTGCCAGGCGGACATAGCCTCTGGCTGCAATGTTGCCGCCATAGGCCGCGCTCTGGTGCTTACCCACAGTACCGCCATACATATTGAAGCTGGCTTTTCCGCTGTAGCCAATGTAAATATTGCCGCCAGCCCACTTGCTATAGCCATTTTCCACAGTGCCGCCGTACATATTGAAGGTGCCCTCCACATTCACGATGCCGCCGTTACCGGGATAATATGCATTTGCGTGGGCATAGGTCAGCGTGCCGCTGTACAAATTCAGAATACCACCGGCAGCGACACTGACTGTACCGCCGGTTGCACCTCTTTCATTGGCAGTGCCACTGCCCAGGGCGATCTTATTAAAGCCCTGACCTGCCAGAGAGCCGCCTGTAGCGCCATCCTGGATACTCAGCTTGCCGCCGTTATCCACAACAAAGGCATTTTCACTGCCCTTGACCGTGCTGCCCCAAAGGTCTACACAGACGGTTTTGCCGGAGGCAATGGTCTGTACCGGCAGAGTATAGGCATCCTGGTCCACATAGTAGTGACCGGTGGACAGGCTCTTGTTGCTCTCCAGGTGCTCAGGCAGAGAAGCCCAAATCTGATCCGCTCCGCAAGCCTCACAGTAATGGGTATGCACTTTTCCCAGAACCAGGTCCTTGCCAAGTACACTGGGCTTCAGCTTGGCGCCTGTTACCGTCAGCGCGCCCTTGGAAAGATCCGCATTGTCGCTGATGCCGATGACCTTGCCCGCGATCAGATCCGCTGCCGTTGCGCCCCGGAAGGTGATCTCCGCAGTACCGGTAAAGGCATCCTTCACAGTGAGGATGGAATACATGTCCCGAACATTGCTGTCCGGCCACATATGCAGATTGTCAACAGATGCGTCTCCTGTCAGAAGCACGGTGCCTCTGATACGGGTGCAGGCCGTTGCCTTTACATTTTTATTGGAGGTTGTACCTGTCAAAATGGTGCCGCCATACAGATTCAGCGCAGAATTGTCTCTGCTGTAAATCGTACCGCCTGCATTGCTGCACTGACCGCCTTCGATGGTTCCGTCGTACAGGTTGAGGGTTCCTTCCAGGTAGAGCACACCGCCGTTGGTGGGTACCAGTTTTTCTGCATCATGCACAAAGCGCAATGCACCGCCGTGCATATTCAGGGTCGCACCGGCTCCGACATGAACCGTACCGCCATAAGAGGCACTTCCCGTGAAGCCCTGTCCGACCAGTGCGCCTGTCTTTGCTTCGCTGCTGTCCTGAAGGCTCAGTGTCGCACCGTTGGCAAGGGTAAGCGCTCTTGTGTCGCCCGTCAGGGTATGTCCGTTCAGGTCCAGGCACACATTGCTGCCGCCGGTGATGGCAACGGTGGCACACTCCATGTCTTTGTCCAGATAGTAGTGACCGGTGGGCAGAGAAACGCTCTGCGCCTGCCACTGGGACAGGGGGATCCAATTCTGCAGCTTACCGCACTGCTGGCACTGCCGGTTCTCGGTATCGAAGGACACGGAGATATCGCTCTGCAGCGTATCCAGCATCCATTCAAACTTTGCAATGACCTTCTCACCGGTGCCCTGGACATAGTTTGTGGTCTGCGTCTCATAAGAGCCCAGTGCTCTGCCTTCCACGCCCTTGCTGTAGGTGTAGGTCACGTTGGAGGGCATATAGCCGGGGCTTGCATTACAGTAGCCGATGAAGAAGGGCTCACCGTAGGTATCGCCCCACAGCTTCAGCCAATCGTTATCGTCGCCGTTAAGCAGACCGTTGACCGGATCCCAGGTAGCCTTGGAGGAATAGCGGTCATAGAATTCACCGGGGCCGGTAATGAATGCGATCTCGTCGCACAGCATGATGGCATTCAGCTCTACCTCTGTAGCGTTGGTAGACTTGTACTTGCTGATGGCATTATTGGCATGCAGGTAAGAAGCAATGGTGAAGGAGCTTTTGATCACATCCCCCACAGGCTCTGTGTAGCCTGCATTCAAAACATCGTCAATGGTATAGGTCTCTGTTTCGGTGGTCTTTCCCTCAATGCGCTTAAAGGCAAAGGTACCGTCCTCGTTATACATGGAGGCTGCGCCATCCAGGTCCACAATGGGCTTGCCGTTGGCATCCAGGAAGTAGCAGACAGGATAGTTGGTCGTAGAGGAAAGATTGTTGGGAACACCGTCCTTCAGGTCCCGTGCCCGGTGGAAGCCGGCTGCCAGGAACTCCACAATGCCAACCTCGCGCTTCTCGGTCTGATGGGTGATCTGAAGGCTTCGGATGCCCGCATCCCCTGCCTTGGGGGTGATCTCGGTCATCTGATAGTCGGGATTTTCGCCGTTGATCAGCTCCAGTGCCACCTCTGCCAGCTCGGTGCCGTAGATCGCACCGGCATTCTTTGCATGGCTGACATCCTCCAGCATCTCACCTTCCAGGCTGCCCTCACCGGTTCCCTTGACCACCTTGCCGTCTGCCGTCTTTTGGACCGGTGCGTAGTTTGCCCAGCCGCTCAGCGCATCCACCTGAGAGCCGGTATTGACATTGCCTGCCGCACCGTTGAAGTAAGCCACACGGAATCCAGCCTCCTCCAGGGTGTAACGGAAGGCATTGATCCAGTCCGCGCTGACCTGGAAGAAGGAATCATAGAAGCCCACATCCCGGGTGGTATCTGCCTTATAGTCCACGGAGCTCTTACGGTTTTTGTTGGTATGGGCGCGCCAGTTGATCAGAAGAACAGGCAGCTTGGTGCTGTCCTTGAAATCAAAGCGCAGGACCAGCAGGGTATCATCCACCTCTGTGATGGAGTTTACGCTGTTGACATGGATATCCGCAGAGCGGTAGATCCGCTGGCCATTGTACCAGCAGCCACCCAGCTCATACGCACCGCTGGGAAGCGCGAAGCCGTCTGCCACCTTGGTCCCGTCCTTGGTGACCCAAGTCCATTTCTGGATCTCATATGCTGTTTCATCCAGCTTGGAATTGAAGTTGTCACCGGCAACATAGCGGGTCACCAGCTTGTCCGGATCGGGTACGTAGTTCCCGATGGCAAATCCTCCCAGCCGCGCCTGTTCCGTCAGATCATAGCCGGTCTCGCCATACTCTGCAAAGTCATATCTATAGTAGTTTGAGCGGGAGTTGTTGCTCCAGATCTCTTCTGTTTTTACCAGATTGATCCGCTCATCATAGTGGCGGACGCTGTTATACACACGGTGATAGAAATACTCCGGTGTTGCCACATAGGTGATGGTAGTGGGGATCTCATTTCCGTTTTTATCCTTCCAGATCTCGGTAAGGGTTCCCTTTGCGTGGCCTTCGCTGTCCGTTCCTGCATCCACAGCACCGGCAGGAAGCTCATTGACCAGCACGGTCACAGGATTGGGCGTATCCGTTCCCTTTCCTTCTGCGAAGTTCTCTTTACGAATGGCATTGAGGGTATCGCCCACAGGATGCTCAGCCTTGGCAACCAAGGCCTCCTCAGCCTCGATGCTACCCTTGGACATGGTGGCCTCGGAGCGCTCGTTGTACGCACGGATAGCGCACTGAGCCAGGATATCGGCCAGATCGTTCAGCCACTTCTGATGCACCACATTGCTTGCACTGTTCAGGCCGCTGACCGTTCCGATGCCAACACCGTGGTGGGAGTGGGATCCGTTGATCATGACCCGGTCACCGGTAATGCCTGTTGCCCGGAAAATGATGCCCCGGGCCATATTGGCGATGCTGGCATTCATGCCGATAAGGTCAGTGGACATCAGGATCACCGTTTCGCCATTGGGGTCGGTGATGCTGATACAGGTTGCGTAAATGCCGTCACCGTCCCCTGCCAGGCCGTCACCGTTGTCATCCTGCTTGCTGCGCAGGGCAAGGCGCTTTGTCTCATGGCTGTTGCCGCGCAGAGGAACCGGCAGCACATCGCCGGGCTGAATATCTGCAAAATGGGCACTGTAAGCCTCATTGAATGCAGTCAGGTTGTCCTGCGCGGTTTTCAGTGCAGCCTCAGCCTTTGTCAGGGCCTCCTGGGCTGTGGCTTTCTCTTCTTCTGCAGCGTTGGCAAGGTCCTGGGTGCAGGTGTCTACCTTGGCCTGCGCGGTTTTCGCCGCTGTTTCCAGGGATTCCTTATGGGCAGCCAGTGCCTCCCTTGCTGCGTCATCGTAGTAAGGTGTGATGTCGACCTTGTCATAGCCCACCTGGTAAGAACCGGGTGTTGCAGCAGAAACCACCGTGCCGCACAGGCCAATGAGCAAAGCCACCAGCACAAAAATCGCCAGTGCTCTTTTCTTCATATATATGTTCCCTCTTTCCTAACAAAAATTGGAATACCATAACTATTATAGTATAATTGCAAACGCAGCATCCGTCAAGGTTACCGGGTGCTTTTTTGAAATACTCCACAAATCCCACGCATCCAATAAGTGCAATATACACAAATGCCCGGGGTGCAACGCACCCCGGGCAACGGAAGTTTTTACAGCACCACGCCGGTCATGATCTCCACTGTACCGCAGTAGGTCACATGGGGACAACGACGCAGCAAAGAGGCCGGAATATGGGAGGTCTCTTCATCCAGCAGCGCATGCTTAAAGGGTCCGTTCTGCCAGGGACGGTTCAGCGCGATGTAGACCTTCTTGGCAGAGAGGATCTGCTTCATGCCCACCGTGACACACCACTGGGGCATACCCATCAGGTCGCCCCGGTTGTAGCCGTAAGCATTGATGGTCTTGGTCTCCCGGGAAATGGGCAGAACACGGGTTCCCAAGGCTGCAAAGGCGTCGGCTGTCATCGGCGCATCTGCTTCCGGAGGCTCATTGAACGCCACATGGCCGTTGATGCCCAGGCCGCCAAAGCAGGCATCCACGCCCCCCAGCTCCTCAATCAGGGCATCATACTCCGCCTCTTTGCCCGGGGCGGGGAAATGGCGCTGGCTTTCCGGCATCACCAGGTCCTCCCGGACCCGGTCGTAAAACTCCCGCTTCATTCTGCCGTAGAAGCTCAGAGGATCCTCATGGCCCACCGCCTCTTCCTCAGAGAGCATATACTCATCCATATTGAAGAAATGCACATTCTTCAAAGAGACATTCAGCCGGTTGATCATATCTGCCAGAATGGGATACTGGTCGGTGGGACCCACAGGCACGATCATGACCGTCTTTTCGCCCTTGGCATTGTGGGCCATGATCTCCTCCAGCATGCTCATAGCCATATCAAAGTAAACATCGTGTTCCGTTCCCACTACCTTGCAGTGGATTCCGTTGATGATCTTTTCCATAATATTACGCTCCTTTTTCATAAACTGTATTGCCGGCAATGACGGTTTTGATGACCTGCAGATCCTTGTCCAGGAAGCACAGGTCTGCCCGCTTGCCTACCGCAATGCTGCCCCGCTGCGCATCAATACCGATGACCTTGGCAGGTGTCAGGGTGGCCATACGCACCGCATCCACCAGAGGAATGCCCGCATCACAGACCATATTGCGGACCATCTGGTCCATGGCCTGGACACTGCCTGCATAGCAGGACCGGTCCTCCACCATGGCCACACCGTCCTCTACCCGGACCTTGGTGCAATCGTCACCGGTACCCAGGCAGTAGAGCTCATCGGACTCCGGAAGTCCCGCAGGACCGATGGCATCGGATACCATGCACACCTTGTCCGCGCCCTTGGCCTTATAGATCATCTTTGCCAGCAGCGGCGGTACATGGTGATTGTCCGCGATCATCTCCGCGGTGATGCTGTCATGGGTCATGGCATACTCGCACAGGCCGTGGACCCGCTGTCCGTTGGTCTTGTGCAGGGTAGACATGGCGCAGTAAATATGGGTGCAGTGAGTCATACCCGCTGCCGCCGCAGCCTCCACATCCTCCGGCTCAGAGGCATCATGGCCACCGGAGATCACAATCCCCGCCTGGGTCAGATCCCGGATCATCCAAGGCATACCGGGAAGCTCCGGTGCTACGGTCACCTCAGTGATGATGTCGCTGTTATCCAGGATCCAGCTGTAGCCATCCTTCTTCGGAGTCAGCAGCGTATCCAGCTGATGGGCGCCCTTGGCAGCCGGTGCGATATACGGGCCTTCAATATGGATGCCCACATACTGGCAGGTGTCCTCCCCTGCCTGCTTCTGATATGCCCGGTAGGCACTTAAAAACTGCTCCAGCTGCATCAGCGGCGCACTGACCGTGGTGCACTGGGTAGCTGTTACACCCCGTCCGGCAAGGTAATCCGCCACCAGCCGGAAGGTTTTGGCATCTGCCTCCATATAGTCATGGCCCAGAGCGCCGTGATTATGGATATCGATATAGCCGGGTGCGATATAGGGAAGCCCACGGCAGTTCTTTTCCGCCCCCGGTTCAATGCCGGTGATCTTGCCGTCCCGGCAAGTGAGCTTTGCACCCCAAAGGATCTGCTCCGGTGTGATCACATTTCCGATCCATTCCATAGCATCGCTCCTCACTTCATGCCCAGCGCACGGATGGCTTCCTGTGCGGGGCTGCGCAGAATTCCCTGTGCCTCAGTGACTGCCTTGGCATAGTAGATCTCCTCCAGTGCCACCTCGTAGGGCACCTGGCACAGGTCCGAAACGATCCGGGCGCTGCGGTCCACCAGCTTCTTATTGGACATGGCAAGACAGGTCATCCAGTTGCCGTCGATCCTGCCCAAACGGGCCATAACGCCTGTGGACAGGGTGTTGAGCATCAGCTTGATGGCAATGTGCTCATACATATCCATGCCGGTCTGAGGCAGGTCCAGCCCTGCATCCTCCAGGGTCATCTGAGAGCTGCTGCTGTAGCGCTCTGCTTGGGCACGGAAGCTTTCCGGCGCTGCCTTGGCATCCACCCACAGGGCATGGGCACTGGGAGCAGCTTCTCTTTCCGGGTTGGGCTCGTTGCCGATAATAAAGCGCTTCAGGGCTTTGCCGCTGATGTCCGGGATCTTCTCGATCTGACGCTGGGTCAGACCCAGCTGCTCATAGGTATTCTTATCCCACTCGATGCAGTTGGGCTCCCGGAGGAAGCAGCGCACCCAGGCCTCCTGGGTATCGCAGTTGGGATTTTTGACAAAGGCCCAGGATTGGGGCTGTCCCACCATATCTGCAGAGCAGAAGGGCGGTGTCATAAAGGTAGGGGCCCGCTCGGTGGTGTCCGTCAGCACATCCAGCAGATATTCATCTGCAAACAGGGTGATCAGACCGCCATCCTCGTAAACCTTCTGCTCCCGGAAGGAAGCCTGCGCCAAAACCTCCACCGCCTGCTTCGACAGCAGCTGCTGGGTCATGGCCTTGAACTGCTGACCGTACCAGGCATAGCCCGGGAAGGTCTCCCGGACACCGGCCTCTTCCAAAATGTCACACAGCGCACCCTCCAGTGCCACCGCAGCGGCAAACTGCTCAAAGGTGGACGACTGCATCCGGGTGGAGCCGGTCAGCGCCATTGCACCGCAGGGCAGGCTGATCACATGACAGCGGGGGCTGCCGTAGACCTCCTGCGCCCGGGACATTTTCTGGATCAGGGGCTTGGGGTCTGAGCAGATCAGCATATACACACTGGCGCCATCGGCCAGTGCCTGGGCCGCTGTACCCAGGATCGATGTGGTCTCACCGGTGGCAGTGACACCCACCAGAAGATCCTTTTCGCAGAAATTCCACTGCTTTGCCTGGGCTCTGCCCAGCAGCGTGGAATCCTCGAAGGATTCCACCGCCCGGATCACCGCATAGTCGCCGCCGGTCATGATGTTGCCCACGCAAGGAAGCTTTGCCTCCAGGGCAGCCTTTGCCTGGGGATACTTTCCGGACAGCTTTGCCACGGCATTGCGCCAGGACTGCTCCAGGCGCATAGACAGCCGTCCGGAGGAGCCGCAGCCGGAAAATACCACCTTGCCGCCCTGCTTCAGGGTCTTCCGGATCCGATCGGCAAAGACGGCATATTCCTCCCCTGCCAGGGTCGTTTCCGCTCTGCCTGCCATCTCATCATCCACACGCAGCAGCAGCCGGACACCCTCCTCCATGGACTGGGCATAGGTTTGCGACAGCCGCCGGGTCAGGGGGTGGGACTTTTCTGCTTCAATATAGCCCATACGGTACTCCTGGTCATGCTCCAAAAAGTACCGGGCATCTTCCTGCGCTTGCTTGCGCAGTGTATTCAGGTCCATAAATTTGCCTCCTATTGTGCGTGTGTTTACACCCAGTTCAGAATACCAACACCCTCAGGCTTGATCTTGCAGTGGAGCTTGCGGATGCCGTTCTCAGAGGTCATACCTACCAGCTTGAAGCCGTCCTGAACATCAAAGGCATCGATGGTCTCAGGCAGATGATACTCGTTTTCGTATACAGACAGGGTCACATCCGCCTCGGTGCCACCTGCGTTGATGACAAACAGGCTGCGCTTGCCCTCAGCATCCTCCCATGCGCCGGCCATTGCCAGCTTCTCATGGTTCCAGATCTGACCCCGCAGGAATGCGGAGCAGTTAAGCAGAGGCATCTTGCCCTCCACCACAGGCGGGCGAAGCATTTCTGCCTCAGCAAAGAAGTCCCGACGCTCCCAGCGCAGCTGTGCCATCTTCTTCAGGAAGGGGAACTGCACCGGATCGTTTACGATCTCGGGATGGATCCAGCCCAGCTGCTGACCATAGATCAGGGATTGGGCAATGTTGAACCGGAAGTAATCCACATCGTCACGCTTGTTATTGGTGATGACTCTGCCGAAGATGGCAGTTCTGCCGCCGTAAACACGGGAGTGGGCAGGCACACCGTCGATCTGTACCCAGGTCCAGGACAGGTAGCCGTCCAGTACACCGGAGTAGACCTCAGAGGTGGACTCACTGACGATGGCAAACTCCTCAGGGGTGTCTGCCCGCAGGCCTGCGATCAGCTCTGCATAGGCCTTCCACCAGAAGTCACCGTGACCGGGTGCGTGGAGGTGATTCTCGTCGCAGCACATCTCATAGGCGGTGGACACCACATCCAGGTAGATGCCGTCCATGCCGAAATCATATGCCAGCTTGCGGCAGATCTGACGGATCTCATTCTTCCAGGTGGTAGTGGTGGGGCACATACGGGCAAAGCGCACCGCCTGTCCGGTGGGCTCGGTGCTTGCATAAGAGGTAAAGATGGGCTCGCCCTTAATATTCTTTGCGGTATTGGGCAGTGCCTCCGTCTCGAAGCGGTAATCCCCGCCACGGCGGTCACACATATCCCAGGAGTAGCCGGCAATGTAGGGGATGACCCGGATATCTGCCTTCTTCAGTGCTGCCATGCCCTCCTTCAGGTCATGGTGCACAGGGAAATAGTGGGGATTGTCATTGTTAAAGGGTACCCAGTGCCAGTTGTACAGGTGGTAAGTCACCGGGACACCGATCTCCTCCCGGAACTTTACAGCTGTCTTGTACCAATCCTCGGGGTTGGGATCTGCATACTTCTCCCGCAGGGTGATGGGGAAGGGGTTGGCATCGGGGTTTTCATTGGGCATAAAGTGCATGATCCAAACCGGTGTATTGCGCATCCACTCCGGTGTATCGGAACGGCCCCGCAGAGGAGACAGCCACTTAGCTTCTGCAAAGACAAATTCCCGGTAGATCTCAGTGGCATCAAACCAGTCACCGCTGAAGCGCTGCCACACCATAGTGCCGGGCAAGGTAAAGGAGTTGCCGGCATGCCGCTGGTAAGTAGGTGTCACGTCGGTATAGAGCATGGTGCAGGCAGACTGAGGCGCACCGATCATATTGATAAACTTGGGTGTGCCGTCGGGATCGTGCAGGCCCATGTAGAAGCCGTTGTAAGCATCCTGGGTCTTGTCCATCCCCACCGGGTTATACAGGGCAGTAAAGGCCATGTTTACCTTGACGCCGGTGGGGTACTTGCCCCGGAAGGTGTAGCTGCGCTGGTTGATCTGCTTGATCAGCGCACCGCTTCCCACAGAGGCATATGCCAGGTCAAAGCCCTGGGCCAGGCACTGGGGATAGGTCACATTGGTCACAGACCAGCGGTCGGAGCGGTTGACCACCTTCATCTTCCAGCTGATGCGGCTGCGCTGGGGATCCAGGAAGGCCTCCGCCACCACCAGGATGCCGGTGACTCTGCCGCTATCGGGATTGCCCAGGGATACCCGGACATAATTCTTCTTCTGCAGGATCTCCACCTGGTCCCAGCTGTAGCCGGCATCCACCAGCACAGGCCGCTCATACTGGGTATCCCACAGGTCCGCCATGAACAAAGGCCAGTTCTGGCAGGGTGTCTCCTCCTTTGCGTAAACAGGTGCAACCCACACGCCGCTCTTAGTCTGCACCAGGTTCATCTTCAGTGCGCCTGCTTCCAATGTCACGGTCTTTTCCACAAAGGGCGTCATCACATGCTCCGGAAGCTCCGGCTTTCTTGCCTCCAGCTCGTCCAAGGTGGCAAAGAAGTTTCTGGGCTTTGTCAGAACAAACCACGCACCGGGGCTGTTCTTGCCGGAGAAATAGCGCAGGTCACCGTTCATGCCGGCCATTTCAGAGAAGGTCTGCACAAACTCCGCCTCCACATGGTAGGTGGGTGTGCCGCCAATGACCGCGAAATAGCCGTTGGTGCCGTTCACTGCCACCGCCTTCTTAAAGGTGCAGGGGCGGGTCTTCATCCGCTCCCATGCCACATGGGGACGAATGGTCATCAGTGTTTCATAATCCGGTGCGATGGGGTTCTTTTCCTCAGGCAGCCCGAAGGTATGACTGAAGGGCTTGTCCTCGGCATCATACTCATAGCCGGTAAAGCTCTCCACCTCCAGGTTCTCCCAGGAAACGTCCATCAGCCGCACGGTATAGCCGCTGCAGCGGACATCACTGCCGTAGCTGGCGGACAGATAGAAGGCAGCCAGCTCCGTATCGAAGGTAAACCGGTAGGTCACCAGCAGACCGGGAATGGGCGCACCGTCCTGGGCCTCGGTGGTGGCAGCACGGACGATCACCGTATTGTCCCGGATGTTGATCTCGGTCTTCTCGTTAAACAGATAGTAGCGCTTTCCGGGCTTGCGGATAAAGTCATGGAAAACCAATGTGCGGCTTCCCCGGCCCAGGCGCATCTTCACCGCCAGGGTATGGTCCTCACGGACCGTAAACTCTGCGCTTTTGACAGGTGTTGCCAAATCAAATTTCTTCTGAATCATACTATCCTCCAAAATTATGTAGGGTTGGTATTCCGTGTTAAAGCTCTACGCCCCGCTCCTTCAGGAAGGCAACGGTGGCTTCATAGGTGGGAACGCCTTTTCTTGCTCCCACCTGCATGCACTTCAGGGCGGACACAGCGCTGGAAAATACGCAGCACTTGCCGTAGTCAAAGCCTTGGGTCAATGCAAAAGCAAAGGCGCCGTGGAACACATCTCCCGAGCCGTTGGTATCCACCGCCTCCACCGGGAAGGCAGGATACCGCAGCACATTCTCTCCGTCATGCAAAATACCGCCGGCTTTTCCCTGGGTGATGACGATCACCTTGGGGCTGTACATCTGCCACAGCTTTCTTGCCGCATCGGCAACGGTCTGTGTGCCTGTGTGTCCCAGGGCAAACTCCTCAGAGGGAATGAGAATGTCCGTCAGCTCCAGCAGCCGCTCCACATTGGGGTAGCGTCCGCCGGCATCATAAAGCACCAGTGTGCCTGCCTCTTTGGCGATCTTGGCGCCTTCTACAGCGGCATCCAGATCATTGCCGTCCACCATCAGGATCCCGGATGCCCGGATGGCAGCAGCTTCTTTTTCTCCGATCTGCGTACCGGGGACAGTTCCCCGATGGAACACGCAGGTGCGCGATGCCGTAGCATCCGACAGCCAGATGCAGGAAACAAAGGCTGAGGTGTTCTCCACAGGGGTCATACAGCCGGTGTCCACACCGTACTTTTCAAAATCGCCCTTAAGGAACTGGCCTGCGCGGTCATCACTGCAAAAGCCTATGTATGCCGCGCTTGCCCCCAGCTTGGCAGCCGCCACCAAGCCGGTGCCGCAAGGGCCGCCGCCGCTTTCCGTGACGGATTGAGCCTTCTGCTTGGTGTCCTCTGTGGGAAAGCCGTCCAGGCGGTACAGGGTGTCAAATACATTGGCACCGATACCTGTGATCTGTGCCATATTACTTTGCCTTTCCGTCAGCGCCGCACAGACGGATCTTGTCTGTAGCCAGGGCCTTGACGCTCTGAATTGCCTTCTTCATGAACACATCGGGAGCCAGGGAGCGGTTGGGGTCTGCCAGCGTCTCCTTGGTGCCTTCTGCAAAGGCGCAGCAGACATCGGTACCGATGTTCATCTTGCGAATACCATTGGCAATAGCCGCCTTTACCTGCTCATCCGGAATGCCGGAGCCGCCGTGGAGCACCAGAGGCACACCGCAGGCTTCCCGGATATCCTTCACCCGCTGGATGTCCAGCTTGGGCTCTTTCTTGTAGTGGCCGTGGGCATTGCCAACCAGCACAGCCAGGCAGCAAACGCCTGTCTTCTCCACAAACTCCTTGGCCTCAGCAGGCTCGGTGAAGTCGCCCATGGTCTCTTCATAAGCAAAGCCCACATGGCCGATCTCGCCTTCCACACCAACACCCAGAATGCCGCACATCTCCACGGTGCTGCGGGTCAGTGCCACATTCTCCTCAAAGGACAGGGAAGAACCGTCCTGCATAATGCCGGTGTAGCCCCAGCGCAGGCACTTGTAAACCTCTTCCTTGGCAGCGGCATGGTCCAGGTGCAAACATACCGGCACCTTTGCCTTCTGTGCGGCAGCCAGTGCAGCGGGGCTCAGGTAGAAGCCAACCTCCTCGTTGATCAGACGGGGATACAGCTGCATGATCACAGGGGCCTTCAGCTCCTCAGCGGCATCGATGATGCCCATCATGGTTTCCAGATTGTAAATGTTGAACGCGGGGACACAGTACTGGCCTTCCTCGGCCATGGCGATGATTTCCTGTAATGTTACCAGCATAAAAAATAACTCCTTTTATTATTTATTGTATTCCAGTATCATAGTACCACTGCGCCTTTGTACACACAATCCAGAAAACAAAAATTTTTATTCCATTTTTCAACAAGCTGTGCTATAGTAATGGCGGTGATTTACAATGGATTTTCAAGGTTTGAACGAGATCTTTACTGCAGATTTCAATATTGACAGCATCATTTCCGTCCGGCAGAGCCGCTACGAGGGTGTGCGCTTTAATTTTCTGGAATCCCCCCGGCGCAGCCACGGTCTTTTCCTGCTGACGGACTATCCGGTGGTCTACGAGCTTCCCAGCGGAGACTGCCTGCAAGGCAATCCCGGGGATGTGATGCTTTTGCCCAAGGGGGCTCACTATGCCATCAACTTTGCCCCGCCCCCGGAGAAGACCTCCCACCCGGTAATGATCAATTTCCGCCTGACAACACCGGAGGGAAGCGAGATCTCCCTGGGGGATCAGGTCCTGCACCTGTGCCGGGATAACGGAACGCTGCTGCCCCTGTTTACCGCCTCTGCCCAGCTGTACAAAAGCGCCTCCCCCGCCAAGCTCAAGGCCAAGGTATATGAGCTGTTCGGGGCGCTGTTTCCCGTGGCGGAAACCGATGAATGCTGCCTTGCCTACATCGGCCGGCACTATACAGACCGCTTCAGCATTCCCAGGCTGGCGGAGCGCTGCGCCATGAGCCAGACCGCCTACCGGAAACGGTTCCGGCAGCTGACCGGACAGAGCCCGGTACAGTACATCAACCGGCTGAAGATCGAAAAGGCCTGCCTGATGCTCTCCGGCGGCGATATCAGCCCCGATGCCATCAGTGATTTTTTAAATTTTTACAGCCCCGCCTATTTTTACAAGGTCTTCAAGGATTGCACCGGCATGACCCCCAAGCAGTACCGGGACAATTCCCTGAAGGCTTCCCAACAGCGCCCATGATCCCGCACCGAAAAAGCGTCCTGATCTCAGCAGGATCCCTTCCTACAGAAAAAGCAGCGGCTTGCCATCCGGCAGCCGCTGCTTGGTTTATTTAATGGTGGGCTCAGACCGCGGTCTTTTCATGCTGGGTCCCGAAGTAGAACGAAACCACCATAGAGATCACGATCATTACATTGTCCGCTGAAATACTGCCGCTGAGGGCCAAAACCGCAAACACTGCGATCACCACCAGGGTCACCAGGGTCTTGACCTTAAAAAGGTTTGCGATGTTCTTGAGAAATTCCTTCATATGTACCTCCTTCTCTGTTTCATACCCGCTGACCGGAAGGCTTGTGATAGCTCTTCAGGTCGCGGATATCGTGTTCTGCTTCATCCATGCGCCCCTCCAGCTTGAAGGTCCGTTCGATGAGATTGTTGTGCTTATTGACCTTTTCCTCCAGCTGCGCCAGGCGGTACTGGGTCAGCTTCTGGGCTGCAAGCACGCCCAAAAGCGAACCCAGCAGCGTTCCCGCAAAGCCCAGCAGCGCCACGACGATTGCTTCACTCATTGGTAGCGTTCACCTCACAGAAGTCCCAGCAGCTTTTGCCAGGTTTTGTTTCTTGCGGTGATCTCCCCATCTGCCCAGCAATCGTTGTCCTTCTGGTAGGCCTTCACGGCAGCGGTAAACTTAGGGCCTGCCACACCGTCGGCCTCTCCCACCTGGGTATAGCCCAGGGCCTTGAGCCGCTTCTGCACCGGCAGCACCGCCTTGTGGACATCGTTGCGGCTTGCAGACAGCGTGACGGTCTTGGAAAGCGTTTCCGGACCTGCAATACCGTCCACCGCCGCACCGCAGGCCTGCTGCACATCCCGGATAAACTGCTCCATGGTGTAGTCCTCGGTCACCGGCTGCTTTTTCTTCAGCCCCGCTGCCTGGGCCACCCCCTCCATGGTGGCATAGCCCACCAGCCGGGAGTATTCCTCCGTCAGGATCACCGGTGCGTCTGCGGTGCTGTCCATGAAGCCGTACTCCATCAGCACCGCGGGCATATGGGAAAAGCGCAGAGAATCGTAGGCCTTTTCCTGCAGGGGCTGGCTGCGGTTGCCCCGGAGTCCGCCGGCAGCCATCACTGCATTGTAAATGGCATCCCGGAATTGTCTGCCTTTTTCGCTGCCCGGGTAGGAAAAGGCGATGATACCGCCACCGGAGCCACCGTTAATGCCGGCATTGTGGTGCATATCGATGTAAAGATCCGCACCCCAAAGATTTGCCTTGGCGGTACGCTCCGGAATGTCCACAAAGGTCTTTCCGGTGGGATCGTCGGTACGCAGCAGCTCCACACCGTCATAGGCAGCAGCGGCAGCTGCAAAATGGTCCGCCACCCGGTCGTTGAGCACCCATTCCCGGGTCTGGTTTGCATCCAGGGACTTGGGCAGCCGCTTGCCCGGTGTGTCTTTGTAATGTCCTGCACAGTATGCAATTTTAAACATTGCTTTCTTCCTCCTTCTTCAGAATTTCCTGGGCCTTTTCTTCGGTGATCTCACTCCACACAGAGGCATCCGCCTCGACCGGAAGCACAACGGTTGTAACCACAGATTCCCCGTTGGTCAGGCGCATCCCATCATCAGCCGTGAGAATACGCTGCGTAATAGTTTCACTTTTCATTGTTTTACCTCCTTAATATGCCAAAGTCCAATTTTTCGCGGTGACAGACGCCTTTTGTTCGTCCGTCAGATTCGCACCAACATTTGCGTGGAGCGTTAGCGTTTGCGTATTCGCGCCAGTCAGATCCTTCAAATGGTCGATGATGGATTGCACACTCTTGTTGGTGAGTTTACTGCTATTATTAAAAGAGATTGCGTTGCCAATCGTTCCCTCAAACGTGATGTTTTCCATGGCAGTGCAACCGTTAAAAGAAGAATAGAACGTGGTTTTCTCGGCAGCAACTAACAGAGGAATTGTAACAAGATATGAACAGGAAGCAAACGTGTTTGAGTTGTTAGATCCTGTTGTTGAAACATAAATTGGCACTTTTGTGTTCGTTATGCGTGCGTTCCAAAAAAGGTAGTTTGAGTTCTCAGTTGCCGTAATAGGATATTTGGGGTTATAGGTATCATCATTCCAACAATACCCAGCAAAACTACATATATATCCAACCCTGTTTCCGAAATTCTGTGCGCTGTCCCAAAAGCGGTCATATTCGGATTGCTTTCCGGCGTCGAACACCTTCTGCTCATTCTCTGCGATAGCCGCCAGTTTTTTTGCAATAGTCATACTGTTACACCACCTTTACAGCGCAAGGTAAGCGGCACCGCCGACAAGTGCCGTTGTGCCATATTGAACCACACCGTCCAGGGCTATCCGGTCACCGTTAGCGTCATACACGATGCCATCGTTCCCAACATAATCATATCGGGTGTTGTACTTACTGTCGCACCATTGACTCCAAGTCATGCCTTTCAGGGCAGTGGAAGCATTCCCGCCAATAGTAAATGTAATAGTGCCGATCAATTCTTCCTGGATGGCAAGAATACTATTAAGGGCTGTTTCCACATCTCCAACCGCAGCCTGCAGCGCCTCCTGGGTGGCATAGGTATACCACTTCACAGTTACCTTGCCGGTGTCGTCGATCTCATACATGCCGTATTCATAGTTTTCAGAGTCAAAGGTTTTCGGCTCTGCCGTGATGAAAATCGCCAAGGAAGGCATTGCATTGACGCACCTGCACAAGCCGGAGCCGGTTTCCAGGTATACCTGCTTGCCCAAGTACAAGTAGTTGCTGATGGCCACTGCCGTTTCGCTGGCAAGCATGTTGTCTCCAAAGCCGCTGGTCCTTACCAGCACCGTTTCCGGTGTGATCTCGGCAAGGGCATCGGTGATCCTTTGGCTGGACCAGGTGGCATCCTCCGCAGTGACCGTATCGTCGATGTGGGCTGCCCCGATGTTGGCACGGGCCTGTACCTGATACTTCTCCAAAATGTACTGTGCCGTATAAAAAACCGCCGGGGTTCTGTTGTGGGTGACGACATACGAGCCGTCATCCCTAATGTTATAGCTGCGCAGCTCCAGGCCTTCATTGTTCCTGTAATTGGTCAAGCTGAAAATTACCGCCAGCTGTGTCTTATGGGAATACATCCCACAATAATCTCTATCCACCAGGATCACCAGCTTACCTTCCTCCAGCAGCTGGCGGATCTGAAGCCCCGTCATGCTTGCCTTTCCTGTATTGCCGGCAGCATCGGCTTGCACCGTGATGATCACTTTGTCCTGGTCCTGCAAGGCCTGGCTGATCTTCTGGCTGGACCAGGTACTGTCCGCACTACAGACCTGGTCATCCAGGTTCAGCACACCCGGTTCGCCTTGATCACCTTTTTCGCCCTTGTCGCCTTTTTCGCCCTTCTCGCCCTGCGGACCTGTCAGTTCGCCGCTTTCCAGCTTTTCCTGCACCTGCTGGATCAGGTCCTGGGCAGAGCCTACCAGGTTCTCCAAAACCGATGCCTCCGGTGCAGAGGCGATCACCTCTTCGTCGGTGCAAACCCGGTCATGCACCTGCATATCAAAGGCTGCAGAGGTCAGCAGCCTGCCTTCCTCCGGATCAATGGGTCTTCCCTCCTGGTCAAAGGAAAGCGCTCCCACACCGTAGATCCGCAGCTCGCACCGGATCCCTCCGCAAATTGCTGTTGTCTGCCGGGTCAGGTCGCAGATCACCGTATTATCCTGCAGGGTGCAGAGATTATACACCGTGGTGCCATCCGGTTTTTTCGCGGTAAAGACCACCTGACAATCCGGCTCCAGCCGGTATGGGGTTCCGCCGTCGGTGAGATTGATCAGCAAGCGTCTGCCGGTATCCAGGCGTTTTACATCCACTGCGGCAGTGCCGTGGGTATTCTGGATATCCAGTGTCATTCTATAGTTGGATCGATTCATACATTCCTCCTTTTTCCTTCGTCCGGGCATATCCTATCACATTCTTCCCGGCCCAAGGAAGTCCCCCTTTGTGAGGTGCAGCATAACTGTCAATTCCAACTATCAACTATATGTGTGCATAGGGCGGTGACTTGCTCCCGCCCTACGATCCCGTTGATCCATGCCCGGTATAAATAATCGGTGCAGTTTGCGGGAGGGCGCAGAGACCCTCCCCTACGGTGGAGGGATAACGCTTCTGTTGTCCCTTGTCTTGGGCATTGGAGATGCGATCCACTGCACAAAAAGCAGCGGTCACCAAATCAGTGACCGCCGCTTGTGGCATTATTTACTTCTTGCCAAAAAAGGGAAACCAACGTTTAGGCTTTGGGGGATTCTTAGGAGCGTCTGCATTTTCTCTCTGCAGCCCAGACAAAATTTCCTCTGCCCATTCATCCATTATGTCCGGCGTTCCCCTATCCAACGATTGTACCGGCTGATATTGATACTGCGCATCAAAGCTTCGCGTCTTTACATCGTAGGTCATCTTGATTTCTGTGGGCGTAGGTCTTCCGTGCTTCTTACATACGGCATCGATGGCCTTTGTGTCCTCTATTCCGTAGTGAAGGAATTCGTCCAAAAGCGCAGTGCTTACACCTAAGTCGCGCTCAGAAAGGCGAAGCACCTTACCCCTTTTCAAAAACATCGCATGAAATTCGTATGCACCGTCTTCGATTGAACAATATGCGAAAATCTTGTCCGCATCAGCTTTTACTTCCTTGCACAGGCTGATAATACTCGAGTGCAAATCCATAAATTCGTCTTCAAAAACCTTACTCATCGTGTACCTCATCTCCTCTTATTGGTTCGGAATATTGATTTCATATTTGATACCATCTATTTGGTATGTCACATCAAACGATGTTGGCCTTGATCCCCCATCATAATTAACTGCGATATCCACCGAAACATGTTTTCCTTCTTTGATCGCCTTGGCCCATTGGTTTTCAATCTTTTTATACTTGCTGAGATTTACCAATGCTGCCTGGGAA
>JAZSER010000051.1:0-33888 GCA_045531815.1 Faecousia sp.
CGCCGAAAAGTTCTTATATGACCGATCAGCTTGCAAGAGCCGGTACTTCCGTTGGGGCAAATATTCACGAAGCACAATACGCACAGAGCAAGAAAGACTTTGTAGCAAAATTGGAAATTGCTTTGAAGGAATCTAACGAAAGTAGTTATTGGTTGAAATTGATGTACGAAACCGAGAGAATAGATAATGCAACATAAGCGAGGTTATAGCAAATCCCCACTCAGAAATCTTCTTGTTGTATAATGGAATTGAATACAAGGGGTATGGTGCAGATTATCTCTGGACAGATACGCTTGCCGATTTACAAATGAATCTTCCCAATGATGTCAAGCTGGCTTGTTGTATGACCTGCCGCCACGGTAACATGTGTCCTTACGGGAATGAAGAAAATCAGCTCATTTGCACAAAAGGCGTAACAATAACAAGCAAAGAGGATATGCTTGACTTGTTTGATCAAACAGAGCCCTTTGAAGAACGAGCGGTTGCTTCTCTCGACTTTTGTGAAGATTTTGTTTATCAAAGCGATGACTACTACACATATAATGATTATTTTCATCAGTTAAGCCGAAAGATGGTAGACAAATAGAAAATTCATACTACTTTTATGCTTTCTTGCCTCGTATTATACTACTTTTGGTCAGCCTTTCGTAACAAAAAATTCCCTTTTGTCTACCAGACAAAAGGGGATTTTTTGCGTGATGCCGACCTTCGGCCTGTGATGAACGCCTGCGGCGCGTGGTAAGGACGCACCGCATCACCTATCATAGCGCAGCGACATCACTTATCACTTATTTGCAAATAGCCTGGATTGGTGATATAATTATTAAAATTGAAATTATTTGATTCTTTGATCACCTTTTTGCCTTTCTTACCCTACTTTATGCACTGTTATACTGCTCTTTTTGTTGGTATTGATATTTCATCAGAGGGATTTGAACGGCTGCTGAGAAAACAGTCCGGGATCGGTCGGACAGATGCTTTTGCCGGTTGACATTTCGGATCGTATCGTGTATACTGTCCACGTAAGTAAATATTCCGTTTGAGTGCCTGCGGATGCGGTAACAGCGCTGCAGGAGAATAGAAAACCGGGTGAGATTCCCGGACGGTACCGCCACTGTAAGTGGGAAGGTGTTGCGCAAGGCGAAAGCCGGTCATTGGAGAACTCTGAGAAGGCCGCACAATGCTTATGATCCACAAGTCAGGAGAACTGCTCAAATGAGGTAAAAACACAAGGGTCTGCAAGTACGGAGCCTGTGGTTTTTTGTTGCGGAAAAACGGCTGCAGCGGCCCTTTGTAGGGTTGCTGCTGCTTTTTTGCTGTGGCTGTCCATGTGCGGATTCCCCCTCTGCACAGATTGCCTGGACGGTCACAGCCCGCAAACCAACTGAATATTGCTTATTGGTATGGTGAGGTGATCCGGTCAGAATCCGGAACAACCGTCCATTGCTGTGTTAGCGCCATCGCTTTAGTCAGAGAGCCTGCTGTGCCAATTGGGTTTATCACGCTTTGACAGGAGTGTGCAGCCTATTTTATCCGTACTTGAGGATAAATGGGTTGCGCTTTTTTATTTGCAGATAAGCCACATGAGAAAAGAAGGAGGGATGCAAGTGACACCGGAAGAGAAGAAGGCCTGGGCGGAGGACCTTCTGCGACAAAAGTTTGTGGAGCTTGGAAGGCTCCCTACAAAAAAAGACTTCGATAGTGCCTCTTGCGCCCAAATCAAGGCATACCTTGGTCCGTGGCCCAGAGCGTTGGAGTCTGCCGGGCTGAAACAGCCAAAGGAAAAGAAATCGCAGTAAGAAAGGACGATTCTATTATGCGAACCACCAAGAAAATCTTAAGCATGATCCTTGCCGTCGTTATGGTATTGGGTCTGCTGCCTGCCACCGCCCTGGCTACCGGTGCGGATCAGGTCTACATCTCCATCAGCTTTGACGGTCAGTACATTGATGACAAAAACGGAAGCCCCATGGTGTATGTCCCCGTATCCTTTGATGAGATCGAATCCATTGATCTTAACGAATATGGTCTTAGTGAGTATCTGTATGACCCGGATGGTGACGGTGCTTATGAGACCACTGCTCTGCAACTGATTATCTACGCCCATGAGAACATCTACGGCGGCAGCTGGAGTGATATCAACTTCACCGGTGGCGCAGGCAGTTCTTATTTCCAGGGCGGCGTCTTCGGCTTCGACGAGAACCTGAACTATTTCCTCAACGGACAGTTCCCCATTGATGAGGCACTGTCAGAAGGCTCCTCCTATGCAGTCGGTGCAACCTCTGACCACATCATTCTGGAGCCCGGTGATTTTCTGGATATGGCCAGCTTTACCAGTTTCTCTTTCCTGTGGGATAGCAATGCCGGTTTCCATCTGTTTGCCGATGAGAATGACGGCTTTGTCCACAATTATACCGCCCAGGTTGGCGAGGCTGTGTCTGTAAAACTGCTGCGCTCTTACAGCAATATGGTTGACGGCAGCCCCGTTCTGGCAGCAGAAAGCGGCTATGAGCTTTTCTACGGCGCAGCGTTCGGTGCTGCTGACGGTACACTTACCACCGATGAAAGCGGCTGTGCTGAAATTGCCTTTGACCAGGCAGGCACTTACTACCTGTGGTGTAACGGCAACTACGGTATCGATGCTGATACCGAAAACATCGTATCTTCTCCTGCTTACGCCACCATTACCGTAACAGCACCTGAAGCGCCCCGGCAGCCCCAGGATGTCAGCAGAGTTTTGAATGCAACAATGGCAAAAATGGCAGCCACAGTCACCGAGCCTGCTTTCGGCACCACTGCCGGTGAGTGGACCGTGTTCGGCCTTGCACGAGGTGGTCATTTTGCCAAGGATAATGCTTATTTTGAAGACTACTATGACCGGATCGTACAGACAGTCAACACCACCGCCGCGAAGGTGAATCTCAGCGGTGCTTTGCATAAGTCCAAGTCCACTGACAACTCCCGCCTGATCGTTGCCCTGTCTGCCATCGGCAAGGACGCCACCTCTGTAGGCGACTGGGATCTGGTGGAGGCGTACAGCGCCAACGGCTTCAGCTGGATCAAAAAGCAGGGCATCAACGGCACCATTTGGGCACTGATCGCACTGGATTCCAACAATTACGCCACCACCGACACCACCATCCGTCAGCAGTGCGTAGATTCCATTGTGTCTTTGCAGCACGATGACGGCGGTTGGTCATTGATGGCAAATAAAACTTACGCATCCGACCCCGATATTACCGGTATGGCGCTGGTTGCCCTGTATCCCTACCGGGATCAGCCTGAGGTGGCCGCTGCTTGTGAAGAAGCATTTGCCTGTTTGTCTGCCCTGCAGCACGATAATGGCACTTTCGCTTCCGGCGGTGCAGAATGTTCCGAAAGCTGTGCGTGGGCTATCATCGCCTGTGCCGCTTGGGGCATCAACCCTGACACAGATTCTCGCTTCATTAAGAACGGTAACTCTGCTGTAGATGGTCTTCTTTCTCACTATGTGGAAGAGGATGCTATGTTCCAGCATGTCATTGGCGGTGGCGCAAATGCCATGGGCACGGATCAGGGCTGCTATGGCCTTGTTGCCTATGACCGCTTTGTAAAGGGCAAGGCTGCTCTGTATGACTACTCTGACGTTACATTTGAGGCACCTGTTCCCAAAGAGATGACTGCCGTTTTGGGTCTGCCCGCTGAGATCAACGGCGGTGATAGCTTCAACGGTATCATCAGCGTGAACAAGTGGGATAACGAGGCTGGTTACAAACTGATCGACTTCATTATGAATGTTCCTACCGGTGTTACTGTCACCGGTGTAACCGCAAGCAATCGACTCACCGGAGGAGAACTGACCTGGAATGTCGAGGAAGAAACCGGAAAACTCCGTGCGGTCTACTTTGACGCCAATCATAACAGTACCTTAACTGTTACCGGTGAAGAATTCCCTGCCGAACTATTCACCATCAGCTTTACGGCAGAGAATGTGGCCGGTGGCAGCAAGCTGGATATTGCTATTTCCGGAATGTCTGTGAAGCTGACTTCTGATTCTGAGGATGAAGAGGCAATGGTCATCGTAAACACCGAAAATGCCAAGGATACTGTAAATGTAGTTGTTGGTCTTTCCTTTAGCGCCAAATGCTTGTACACCGGCGACGATGTGGACTTGATTCCCTCTACCAAGAAGGCGGTGGCTGTTGCTGTGACTGGTGTCAGCAGCGGCTCTAAGCTGACCTATCACGATGGCACCAATACCATCGAGTTTAAGTACAGCCCTGAAATCACTGCAAAGACCGGTGTTGCCACCTATGTGGCTTTGGTGGATGCAGCCATCTCCATGGAGAATTTTGTGAACGAAAGCAACTTTACCATTCCCGGAGGCAATGCTGCTGAGTTGGCTTTCGGTGATACCAATGGTGACGGCGTGATAAATGCACAGGATGCGCTGAATGTGGTGGATACCTGGCTGCGCAAGGGTGACGCGCCCACCAATGATGACATTTTAACCATGAATGTCAACGCAGACAGCCGGATCAATACCTTCGATGCCCTGGGTATCGTTGAGAAGTTCGTCAGCGACAGTGCCTACGGTGTGATCACCAAAGCAGCGACCCTCGCAGACCAATAAACCCATTCAGGGGTTGTCCCCCAAAGGGGCAACCCCTTTCCCGCGTTTCAACGCAAGTCCCGGTTCGTAAACTGGCGTGGGGATCTGTTGGGATATCCCGGATTTTGAGACAAACCGGAATTTGAAGTGCATTTTGCAAAGGAGACGATTTCATGGCAGGTAAAAAACAGAGAAAATGGCCCTGGATCTTGGGGTACATTGCTTTGATCGCACTGGTGGCATTGCTGGTTGTCCGCTGTGACGGTCAGCAAGGGGATATCCCGACCCTGTGCATCAAGTCGCCCCAAAAGCTTGCCCCCGACACAAAGGAGATTTTACTGGATGTGACCATAAGTGATCTGGGCGAAGCCTGCTATCCTGCCATGAGTATGAGTGTCAGTTTTGATTCCTCCCGGCTGGAATTTCTGGGTGTGGAAGAAGGAAATATTTTTGTTTTGAGCGACGAAAACAGCACCGGTCAGCAGCTGCCTGATTGGAGCTATAATGTGCAGACCGCCAATGATACCGGCCTTATTAACATTATGTATCTGGATATGACGGGCGGTAAGAACGCATTTTGTAAAGAACTCCTGGCTGAAGACTACAATGTGGTGCTTCGGCTGAAATTCCGCCTCCGGGGAAGTGTCCGCCCTGGAGATGTTCTTGACTTGATCCTGGAAGATGCGGTGTTTGCTGCATCCGACGAAGCCCAGAGTCTTGCCATGACAACAGATGCTTTGAAAGCAAAAAATGGCAGACTTGTGATTGGAGAATAACTATGAAACGATTATTCAGCCTTTTATTGGCTTTTACCATAATGCTTTCTCTTTGCGCTTGCCAGGGCAATTTTGGAAGCCGCAACTTGAATGAACCAATAGAGATCCCCGAAAATGGCATTATCAAAGAAAGCATCATAAAGAGAATTCAAAGTGAAAACGCAATCGGTGTTTTCACCGGAGAATCAAATGGTTTGCGCTATGAGTGGACGATCTTCGGAAGTGATATCGTGGAGCCTAAGCAGATCAATCTGATGGTGGAAATCAGAAAAGCAGCCGACGGCAGTATCCAGAGCCTGTTTGCCTGTTCAGAACCCTTCGGGTTTACAGCCCTGCTTTCCATCTATCTGGATGAGGAGTGGGACGCACAGAGTGCCACGGCTTTCAGCAATGACACTGCGGTTGCCTCCGTTTCCATTACGGGTAGCAAAGCCACGATCCTGAATCTGGTTACTGACGGTTCTTTGGGTGAAGTGGTGATCCGTCCGGACGAACTTCCTGAAGAGGAAACCACTGTGCCCGGCACTGAAGAATCCGCCCAGCCTGCAACGCAGCCGACAGAGGGGAACGACGACTATCTCTCCAAGCCGGAAGATAGTGATGATACAGTCTACACCGACGGCAAGGATCAGTATCTTACCGACCCCATCCCGGAGGGCAAGCCCAAGCCGGTGGAACCGGAGGACCAGGATGTTAACAAAACAAAGACCTATACCTGCACCTTCTCCATCGAATGCGCCACCATCCTCAATAATCTGGAGCAGTTAGACCCTGAGAAACTGGAAATGGTGCCCTCTGACGGTACGATCCTTGCTGCTACAACCGTTACCTTCTATGAAGGAGAATCCGTGTTTGATGTACTGCAGCGGGTCTGTAAAGAAAAGGGCATCCACCTGGAATCCTCCTGGACACCTATCTATAACAGTGCTTATATCGAGGGTATCCACAACCTGTACGAGTTCGACTGCGGCAGCTTGTCCGGTTGGATGTACCGGGTCAATGGCTGGTATCCCAACTACGGCTGCTCCCGGTATCAGCTGAAAGACGATGATGTGGTGCAGTGGCGCTATACCTGCGATCTGGGCAACGATGTGGGCGGAAAGAACTTGTTTTAATTATGGATAGATTTACAAAATACCACCCCTTGGTGAACTTTCTGTATTTTACCTTGGTGATCGGGTTTTCTATGGCGCTGAATCACCCTCTGGCGCAAGGAATCTCCCTGATCTGTGCCGTCGTTTATGCGGTACAGGCGGAGGGAAAAAGGGCGGTGCTGTTCACCCTGAAATGGTGTTTGCCCATTATGCTGCTGACAGCGTTTATGAATCCTGCGTTCAGCCATGAGGGTGTAACCATTCTTCTGTATTTTCCTACGGGAAATCCGCTGACTCTGGAGAGTATTCTCTACGGATTATCTTCCGGTGTGATGATCGCCACCGTGATGCTATGGTTTCTGAATTTCAACCGGGTCATCACCTCCGATAAGTTTATTTATCTGTTCGGTCGTATCATTCCGGCAATGTCGCTGGTGCTGAGTATGACCTTGCGGTTTATTCCCAAATTCAAGGCGCAGATGAATGCTGTGGTAGATGCGCAGAAAAGCATTGGCAGAGATATTTCGGAAGGCTCCCTTTGGCACCGGACGAAGATTGCCATTACGGTGCTGTCCATCATGGTTACCTGGGCACTGGAAAATGCCATTGAAACCGCTGACAGCATGAAAAGCCGGGGCTACGGGCTGAAAGGCCGCACTGCCTTTTCAATCTACCGCTTTGATGAGCGGGATAAGATGGCACTGCTGTATTTAGGGTTCTGTGGATTCTATCTGTTATCCGGTATGATCGTGTCTGCCTTCGGATTTCGATATTTCCCCAGCATCCGCTATATTGGCCTGAACTGTGCGACCCTTTCTTTTCAGTTTGTTTATTTGATTCTGTGTTTGATGCCCGTGGTACTGAATGCCTTAGAGGAGAGAAAATGGAAAGCTATTCATTCAAAAATGTAGATTTTACATACCCGGAGGGGGAGAAAAAGGCCCTTTGCGGAATCTGCTTTACCGTTCAGCAGGGGGAGTTCGTGATCCTCTGCGGCCCCTCCGGTTGCGGTAAGTCCACCCTTTTGCGGCATTTGAAATCCTGCCTGACACCCCACGGCCTGTTTTCCGGTGAGATTCGATATCAAGGCAAGTTGCTGGCTGAAATGCGTCAGAGGGAGCAGGCGCAGGAAATCGGCTATGTGCTGCAATCCCCGGAAAATCAAGTGGTCACCGACAAGGTGTGGCACGAGCTGGCCTTTGGTCTGGAGAGCTTAGGCTACGATACTCCCACGATTCGCCGCCGCGTAGCTGAGATCGCTGCTTTCTTCGGTATTGAGAATTGGTTTTATAAGAATGTCACGGAGCTTTCCGGTGGTCAGAAGCAGCTGCTGAGCCTGGCATCTGTCATGGCTATGCAGCCGGGTGTTCTGGTACTGGACGAACCGACTGCCCAGCTTGACCCCATTGCTGCTGCTGATTTTTTGGCCTTACTTGGCAAGATCAATCGGGAACTGGGCACTACCATTATTCTGACAGAGCATCGGTTGGAAGAAGCCTTCCCCTTTGCCACCCGTGTTATCGTGATGAACGAAGGAGCGATCCTCTGTGACGACAAGCCGGAAAATGTAGGTTTACAGCTAAAAGATAAGGGAAGCGGAATGTTCCTGGCTATGCCCACCGCTATGCGGGTTTGGGCAGCGGTAGAAACAAAACTCAGCTGTCCTATGACCGTCCGTGACGGCAGCCAGTTCCTTTCTCGGCGGGTAGAGGAACAAGCACTCCTGTCCCTTACAGAAAAAGAGTCTCCTGCGTACCCGGAGGATGTAACGCTGGAATGTGATGATCTGTGGTTCCGCTATGAAAAGGACAGTCCGGATGTGGTGAAAGGTTTCTCCTTGAAGCTGCACAAGGGTGCGTTCTATGCCATTTTGGGCGGCAACGGTGCAGGCAAATCTACCACACTCAAAGTAATCTCCGGCCTGCGGTCTGCCTATCGTGGCGATGTTCGCCTGCAAGGCAAGCTTGGACACCTGCCCCAGAATCCCCAAACCCTGTTTGTAAAACGCACTGTCCGGGAGGATCTGTACGAAGTGTTCCGGGGGGAGAAGATCCCCAAAGAAAAGCAGGACGCAGAGGTTGCCCGGATCACAGAGCTATGCGGTCTGCGAGACTTTCTGGACAGGCATCCTTACGATATTTCCGGCGGTGAGCAGCAGCGTACTGCTTTGGCAAAGGTGCTTTTGACACAGCCGGATATTCTGCTGCTGGACGAGCCTACCAAGGGCTTTGACGCAGAATTCAAGGTGACTTTTGCGCTGATCCTCCGCAGATTGGTTGCCGCAGGGACGACCATTCTGATGGTGAGCCATGATGTGCCCTTCTGCGCGGAGTATGCCCACAAGTGCGGCCTGTTCTTTGATGGCAGCATCGTGGCAGAGGGGACACCCCGGGAGTTCTTCTCCGGTAACAGCTTCTATACCACCCCGGCTAACCGCATGGCACGGCACTTAATTCCCAAGGCGGTAACAGTATCCGATATTATCGGCTGCTGCGGAGGAGAATTGCCCGCTGAGCCGGAAATTCCTGAAACAACCGGTTTGCCCGAACCGAAAGAAACGGCGGTTAATTTCAAACCAAAGCCGCTGCCTCTGTGGAGAAAACTTCTTGCAGGTTTCTCCCTGGTGCTTGCCATGCTGGTGTTCTTCTATGCCACCAGCATTACAGACCTTTCTGCACTCATTGGCAAAGATGGCATCAGCGCTACCGGTGAGAATCAGCTTGTTTTGTATTTGGTACTCATTGCCGCTCTGGGTGTGTTTATTGCTGCCATTGGTCGCAGGAGCGCTCCTTCTGCCGTGCTGCAGATCCCTGCCAAGCAGCGAAAGCTCAGCAAGCGCACGATTGTTGCCACAGTGCTGATCGTGCTGTGTATTCCGCTTACTATCTTTGCCGGGGTGATGTATTTGGGCAATCAGCATTACAATGTGACCGCTATGCTGGTGCTGATGGAATGTATGGTGCCGTTCTTCCTGGTGTTTGAAAGCCGTAAACCCAAGGCAAGAGAGCTGGTGACCATCGCAGTGCTGTGTGCAATTGCGATTGCCGGCCGGTCTGCCTTCTTTATGCTGCCCCAGTTCAAGCCGGTGCTGGCGCTGGTGATCATTTCCGGTGTTGCCTTCGGCGGTGAGACAGGCTTCCTGGTGGGCGCTGTGACCATGATGGTGTCCAATGTGCTGTTCTCCCAAGGTCCCTGGATGCCCTGGCAGATGTTCAGCATGGGATTAATTGGCTTCCTGGCAGGTGTGCTGTTCCGTAAGGGTCTGCTTCGCCGCAGCCGTGGCAGCCTGGCCACCTTCGGCGCTTTTGCGGCAGTGATCATCTATGGCGGCATTATGAATCCCGCTGCCGCGCTGATGTACAATTCCCAGACACTGAATTGGGAAATGCTCAAAGCCTATTATGTGTCCGGCCTTCCCATGGACCTGATCCACGCAGCTGCCACAGTGATCTTTATTCTGATTGCCGCCGAACCGATGCTGGAAAAATTAGATCGCATCAAGGTCAAATACGGTTTGGTGGAATGATGAAATCCCTGCAAGCGCATTTTGAAAACCACGGTTAATAAATAAAGCGAACGGATATAAAACCGCACCATTTGTCCATTGGACCAATGGTGCGGATTTTTGATCGTATGCCTCAACCGCAACATATTGTGCTTTTGGTTGACTTTACCACACAAAATGGGTATAATACAGTAGATATATTATGGATAAGTTTGGCAGGTAAAGAATATGGCTAAAACAAAACAGGAACAATACGGAAACTCCAGTATTTCCATGCTCAAGGGCGAAGAGCGCGTCCGTAAGCGCCCTGCTGTTATTTTCGGCTCAGATGATCTGGAGGGCTGCAAGCATGCGGTGTTTGAGATCCTCTCCAATGCCATTGATGAAGCCCGGGAAGGTCACGGTGACACCATCATTGTCACCCGCTATGAGGATCTTTCCGTGGAGGTGGAGGACTTTGGCCGCGGCTGCCCCGTGGATTATAACGAGAAAGAAAAACGCTACAATTGGGAACTGGTCTTTTGCGAGATGTATGCCGGCGGTAAGTACGGTGAAAACGGAGAAAACTACGAGTATTCTCTGGGTCTGAACGGACTTGGCTCCTGCGCCACGCAGTATGCTTCTGAGTTTTTTGATGCTACGGTGCGTCGGGACGGCTTCCGTTACGATCTGCATTTTGAAAAGGGAAAAAATAAGGGCGGCCTGAAGAAAGAACCCACAGACCGCAAGAAAACCGGTTCCGTGTTCCACTGGCGGCCGGACCGTCAAGTCTTTACGGACATTAACATTCCTGTGGAGTATTACCGGGATGTGCTGCGCAGACAGGCTGTGGTCAACAAGGGGATCACCTTCCGCTTCCGCAACCAGGTGGGCAGCAAATTCGAAACAGAAGAGTACTGCTATCAGGACGGAATCAAGCAGTATATCGAAGAGATGGTGGGAGACAACGCCTTCACCATGCCTGTTTTCTGGGAAGCGGACCGTCGCGGCAGAGACGCGGAGAACCGCCCGGAAATGAAGCTGAAGATCACAGCCTCCTTCTGCTTTTCCAAGGAGCTGAGCCATGTGGAGTATTACCACAATTCTTCCTGGCTTGAGTATGGCGGCAGCCCGGACAGGGCTGTGCGTTCCGGCTTTGTGGCTGCCTTTGACAAGTATCTGAAGGACAACAATAAGTACAATAAAAATGAGAGCAAGGTCATTTTCCAGGATATTCAGGACAGCCTGGTGATTGTGACCAACTGCTTTTCCACCATCGGCTGCTTTGAGAATCAGACCAAGAAGTCTGTAAACTCCAAGTTTACCCAGGAGGCAATGACAGCCTTCTTCAAAGACCAGCTGCAGGTATGGTTCCTGGAAAACAAGCAGGAGGCGGACCGTGCCGCAGAACAGATCCTGATCAATAAGCGGGCCCGGGAAAGTGCGGAAAAGACCAGAAGCAATGTCAAAAAGAATCTGATCGCCAAGGTGGATATCGCCAACCGGGTGCAGAAGTTTGTGGATTGCCGCAGCAAGGATACCAATGTCCGCGAGCTGTATATCGTGGAGGGTGACTCTGCGTTGGGAAGCGTCAAGCTGAGCCGGGATGCGGAGTTCCAGGGGATCATGCCGGTGCGTGGTAAGATCCTGAATTGTCTGAAGGCTGACTACAACCGTATTTTTGCATCGCCCATTATTACGGATCTGATGAAGGTCCTGGGCTGCGGTGTTGAGATCCAGGGGAAGAAGGCAAAGGAGCTGTCCTCCTTTGATATTGACAACCTTCGCTGGAACAAGGTGGTGATCTGTACCGATGCGGACGTGGACGGCTTCCAGATCCGGACACTGATCCTGACCATGCTTTACAGGCTTTGCCCCACGCTGATCCGGGACGGCTATGTGTATATTGCAGAGTCCCCGCTGTTTGAGATCACCTGCAAGGACAAGACCTGGTTTGCTTACAATGAGTCCGAAAAGGGAAAGATCCTCCAGGAGCTGGAGGGCAAAAAAGTCACGATCCAGCGCTCCAAGGGTCTTGGTGAGAATGATCCCGAGATGATGTGGATGACCACCATGAACCCGGAGACACGCAGGCTGATCAAGGTCATGCCGGAGGATGCAGAGCGTACTGCCCATTATTTTGATATTTTGCTGGGAGACAATCTGGCTGAGCGTAAGAATTTTATCGCAGACAATGGCGCCAGATACCTGGAGCTTGCGGACATTTCCTGATATCAGAAAACACTATGACGTTTTAAGGAGCCGATTATGGCACGTAAGAAAAAAGAACCGGAACAGAATAAAAAGAAGATCAATACCGATGGCATTGTAGGGCTGGTGGGATCTACCACGGAGCAGGCGATCTCCGAAACCCTGGAGATCAACTACATGCCCTATGCCATGTCGGTCATCGTATCCCGTGCGATCCCCGAGATCGACGGATTTAAGCCCAGCCACCGGAAGCTGCTGTACACCATGTACAAGATGGGGCTGCTCAGTGGCGGCAGGACCAAGTCTGCCAATATCGTTGGTCAGACTATGCGGCTCAACGCCCACGGTGACGCTGCGATCTATGAGACCATGGTGCGTCTTGCCCGGGGCAATGAGACGCTGCTGCACCCCTTTGTTGACTCCAAGGGTAACTTCGGTAAAGTCTATTCCCGGGATATGGCCTATGCAGCGGCCCGTTATACGGAAGCAAAGCTGGACGGCATCTGCACGGAGCTGTTCCGGGATATTGACCTGGATACCGTGGATATGGTGGATAACTACGATGCCACAATGAAAGAACCCTCCCTGCTGCCAACCACATTCCCTAATGTCCTGGTTTCAGCAAACCAGGGTATTGCCGTCGGCATGGCAAGCAACATTTGTTCCTTCAATTTGGCAGAGGTCTGTCAGACGGCCATTGCGCTGATGAATGACCCGGAGCACGACATTCTGGAAACATTGCCCGGCCCGGATTTTTCCACAGGCGCAGAGCTTTTGTTTGATGAGGCCACAACGCGGGAGATCTATACTACAGGCCGCGGCAGCTTTAAGCTCAGAGCAAAATGGCGCTATGTGAAGGAAGGCAACCTTATTGAGATCTACGAGATCCCCTATTCCACAGCCAGCGAAGTCATTATGGATAAGGTGGCGGAGCTGATCAAGGCCGGTAAGATCAAAGAGATCAATGATATGCGCGATGAGACAGACCTGGGAGGTCTGAAGCTGACCATCGATCTTAAGCGCGGTGTAGAACCGGAGAAGCTGATGCAAAAGCTGTTCCGGCTGACGCCTTTGCAGGACAGCTTTGCCTGTAACTTTAACATTCTGATCGCCGGAATGCCCCGGGTAATGGGCATCGGTGAGATCCTGGAGGAGTGGACAGCCTGGCGGACCGAGTGTGTTCGCCGCAGGATCTATTTCCAGGTCCAGAAGAAAGAGGAGCGCCTGCACCTTTTGAAGGGTCTTGAACGGATCCTGCTGGATATTGACAAGGCCATTGCCATCATCCGTGAAACCGAGCTGGAAAGCGAGGTCGTACCGAATCTGATGATCGGCTTTGGCATCGATGAGATCCAGGCCAATTATGTGGCGGAGATCAAGCTGCGCAATATCAATAAAGAGTACATTTTGAAGCAGACCCGTGCCATTTCCGAATTGGAAGCACAGATCGCGGAGCTTAATGACACCCTGCGCAGCAGCCGTAAGCTGAAGAATGTCATTATCGGTGAGCTGAAGCAAGTGGCGGAAAAGTACGGTCAGCCCAGAAAAACGCAGATCGTATACGAAACCCAGCAGATTGAGCCGGAGGACGAGGAAGAAGATATCCCGGATTACCCTGTGACGCTGTTCGTCTCCAGGGAGGGCTATCTGAAAAAGATCACCGCTCAGAGCCTGCGGATGTCCGGAGAGCAAAAGTTCAAGGAAGGGGATACTCTGGCATTTTCGAGGGAAACTACCAATAAAGCGGAGATCCTTGTCTTTACAGACCGCTTCCAGTGCTATAAGTCCAGACTGTGTGATTTTGAGGATGGAAAAGCATCCTTGCTTGGCGATTATCTGCCGCAGAAATTGGGTATGGATCCCGGAGAAACGGTGCTTTATGTGGTGCTCCCCGGAGATTACTCCGGATTTGTTGTGTTCTGCTTTGAAAACGGCAAGGCGGCGAAGGTTCCTCTGAGCGCCTATGAAACGAAAACAAACCGCAGAAGACTTACCGGTGCGTTCTCTGACAAGAGCCCGCTGAAGGCGGCCATCGTTTTGCAGGCGGATGCGCAGCTGGTGTTCTATGCCACCGACGGCCGTGCAGCCATTGCCTCCACGGCCCAGCTGCTGCCGAAAACCACGAGAAATACCATTGGTGTTTCCGTTATGGCACTGAAGAAAAAGGCTGCAGTGGAGCGGGTGACCTTGCTGGAAGAAAGTGGGATCGTAAATCCCGGCCGCTACCGCAGCAGAAACATTCCCACTGCCGGTGCGCTTTTAAAGGATGAGGATTCCCCCAATAAACAAATCAGTTTTGAAATGTAATGGGAGAGTAGTATGAACACTGTTCGTCAGCGGATCCTGCCGGCTATCAAGGTGCTTTTGGGCTGTTTCATTTTTGCGCTGGGCTTTAACCTGTTTTTGGAGCCCAATGGCTTGAACGCAGGCGGTATCTCGGGCCTTTCCATGCTGTTTGTGCACATTACCGGCTTCGGTTCCATCGGTGTAATCACTGCGATATTGAATCTTCCGCTGTTTGCCCTGGCCGGTGTAAAGATCGGGAAACGCTTTTTTCTCATTTCGCTATTGGGAATGGCGCTGAGCGCAGTTGCCATCGATCTGCTCGCTTTTATTGCCCGCCCGCAGACAGAGCCTCTTGTTGGCGCCCTTTACGGCGGTGTGCTGTGCGGCTTGGGTCTTGGTCTGGTATTTACCACCGGCGGTTCTACCGGTGGCTCGGATATCATTGTCCGGCTTTTAAAGCTGAAGTGGCAGAATGTGCCAATTGGGACCATCAGCATCTGCTTTGACCTTCTGATCGCGGCACTGACCGGCCTGGTATTTCAGGACATTACCCGTATGCTTTACAGCGGTGTTGCGATCTTTGTGTGCGGACAGGTGATCGATGCGGTGGTTTATCGGTTTGACTACTCCAAAGTTGCGCTGATCATCAGTGACCAATATGAAAGCATTTCCGAAGCCATCGGCAGAGAATTGGGCAGGGGAGCGACGCTTTTGCACGGTGAGGGCAGCTATACCCATCGGGAGCGAAAAGTGATCCTCAGTGCGGTTAAACGCCAGCAATTGGCGGACCTGAAGCGGATCGTGGTGGAGATCGATCCCAATGCATTTATCATCGTGCAAGAGGCACACCAGGTGTTGGGAGATGGGTTCTCCCGGTATTCCAAAGATGCTCTGTAGAGGGAGTGTA
Organism: Faecousia sp.; assembly: GCA_045531815.1. Lineage (GTDB taxonomy): Bacteria > Bacillota > Clostridia > Oscillospirales > Oscillospiraceae > Faecousia. The sequence continues at coordinate 15,350 of JAZSER010000051.1, forward strand.
AGAATGAAACGCTATTTGGCGATATGCCTTTTTGCTGTGCTGCTGGGTATGATGCTTTCCGGCTGTGATTTTTGGATGGATGGACACTATGTATCCGTAGAACCGCACCAGGCAATCAATCAGCAGGATGTTCAGGAAGTGGTTGCGGTTTCCAATTCCGTGCAGATGCGAAGCGCGCTTCTTGCCTTCGTGGAAAAAGGAAGGGAAACGGGCATTATCTCTGTATCGTCTTTTAATGAAGGCACAGTACACTTTTTTATGGATTCTGCGGTGAGATATGTCATGAACAGTACACCGATGGGTGCGTATGCGGTGGATGATATCACCTATGAGATCGGCACAAATGGCGGTGAAGCTGCCATCGCACTGCAAATATCCTATCGGTTTGACCGGACGCAGCTTCAGAGTATTTGCAAGGCAAAGACCGTGGGCGAAGCAGCGGATTTTATCTATGCAGCCCTTGGGGATTGCCGGCAGTCGGTTGCGATCCGTGTGGACCGGTATGAACCGGAGGATTATCAGGAGCTGATCCGGGAGTATGCTGCGGCGAATCCGGATATTGTTATGGAGATCCCCCAGGTGGATGTAAATGTCTACCCGAACCGTGGAGACGAGCGAATTTTGGAGTTTGCGTTTACATATCAAACCAGCCGCGAGCAGCTTCTTCGTATGCAGGAGCAGGTACAGCCCGTTTTTGCTTCTGCTGAGCTGTATGTCCGGGGCGATACCCAGGTCCGGGAGAAGTATGTAAAGATATACAACTTCCTGATGGAACGCTACGATTATACCATTGGCTCGTCTTTTACGCCGACCTATTCCTTGCTTCAGCAGGGGGTAGGCGATGGGGAGACCTTCGCCAATGTCTACGCAAGAATGTGCCGGGATGCAGGTCTTGAGTGCCATGTTGTCCACGGAACTAAGGACCAGGAGCCCTGGGTTTGGAATCTGATCTACTTTCAGGGTGGGTATTATCACATTGATCTTTTGTCATGCCTGCAGACAGGCGGATTCGCCTGCAGCCGTATGTCTGAGCTGGAAGGCTATGAATGGGATGCATCCAGCTATCCCGGAAGATGAGATTCTGCGGGTTTTGCAGGAAAAGCATTGACTTTTTTGGTGTTTGTGGTAGAATAATCGCATATGTAAATGCTGTGCGAAAGCCAAGCAGTGCTGCGGCATATCAGCGAGAGGGGAATGGTGTGAGCCCTTTGCCTGCGTACTGCAAGCCACTTTCAAGCTGCCCGGGATGACCGGGACGGGGGCTCCCGTTACAGAGCATCTAAGAGGTTCCGTTTTCGGAATGAATTAGGGTGGTACCGCGAATCACTTCGCCCCTATTTTTAGGGGCGGAGTTTATTTTTTTGTAATTTAATGTGGAGGTTGAATCCAATGAGTAAAAAAGCCTATGGCGTAAATGAGCTGCGTGAGATGTTTTTGAGCTTCTTTGAAAGCAAGGAGCATCTGCGCCTGCCCAGTTTTTCCCTGATCCCCCAGAATGATGCAACTTTGCTGCTGATCAACTCCGGCATGGCACCCATGAAGCCCTATTACAAGGGCGAGGTGGAGCCTCCCCGCAGAAGAGTATGCACCTGCCAGAAGTGTATTCGTACAGGCGATATTGAGAATATCGGCAAAACAGCCCGTCACGGCACCTACTTTGAGATGCTGGGCAACTTCTCCTTCGGTGATTACTTCAAGCGCGAAGCCATTACCTGGTGCTGGGAATTCCTGACCAAGGTGGTGGGTCTGGAGGAGGATCGCCTGTATCCTTCCATCTATGAAAACGATGAGGAAGCATTTGAGATCTGGAATAAGGAGATCGGTGTTGCTGCCGATCGCATTTTCCGCTTCGGCAAGGAAGATAATTTCTGGGAGCACGGCTCCGGTCCCTGCGGCCCTTGCTCCGAGGTTTACTATGACCGCGGTGAAAAGTACGGCTGCGGCAGCCCGGACTGCAAGGTAGGTTGCGAGTGTGACCGTTACATGGAAGTTTGGAACAATGTGTTCTCCCAGTTCGACAACGATGGCAACGGCAACTATACCGAGCTGGTCCAGAAGAACATCGATACCGGCATGGGCCTGGAGCGTCTGGCAGTTGTTTGCCAGGATGTAAACAGCCTGTTTGATGTGGACACGGTGATGAATATCACCAATCATGTCACTGCCATCACCGGTGCATCCTACGGCCAGAGCGTGAAAACCGATGTCTCCCTGCGTGTGATCACAGACCACATCCGTGCCTCTACCTTCATGATCGCTGACGGTGTGCAGCCCACAAATGAAGGCCGTGGCTATGTTCTGCGCCGCCTGCTGCGCCGTGCTGCCCGTCACGGTAAGCTGTTGGGTGTCAACAAGCCGTTCCTGTATGAGGTGGTCAGCACCGTTATCAAGGAGAACGAAAGCCACTACACCTATCTGCGTGAGCGTGCCCAGCATGTGATCCAGGTGGTCAAGAACGAGGAAGAGAACTTTGCCCGTACCATCGATACCGGTATGCGCATTTTTGGCGAAAAGCTGGCTGAGCATAAGGCTGGCGGCCTGACGGTGTTCTCTGGTGAGGATGCATTCCTTTTGGCAGATACCTATGGCTTCCCCATTGATCTGACAGCGGAGATGCTGGAAGATGAGGGTATGACCGTGGATATGGATAAGTTCGTCGCTTGCCGTGAGGAGCAGCGCGTCCGTGCCCGGGAAGCAAGAAAGGCACTGGGCGATCTGGGCTGGGCAGGTATTGACTTCGGCTCTGATGTGACAGCAACCGAGTTTGTTGGCTACGACACCAATGTCTGTGAGGCAAAGGTCGTTGCAGTTTGTGTCGGTGAAGAGGTGACCGGCTCCATTGCCGGCGGTGAAAAGGGTGTCATCGTTCTGAATAAGACTCCCTTCTACGCAGAAATGGGCGGTCAGACAGCAGACCACGGTGTCATTTTGGTTGGCGACAGCCGCTTTGAAGTCGCCGATGTTCAGAAGGATAAGGGCGGCAGATACCTGCACAGCGGTATTATGCGCAACGGCACAGTGAAGGTAGACGATTGCGTATGCGCTTCCATTGATGTGGAGCGCCGCAAGGCGATCATGCGTGCCCACTCTGCGACCCACCTGCTGCAGAAGGCACTGAAGAGTGTCCTGGGTGATCATGTTCAGCAGGCTGGATCTTTGGTTGAGCCTGACCGTCTGCGTTTCGACTTCACCCACTATTCTGCAGTGACCCCGGAGGAGCTGGCAAAGATCGATGCTCTGGTCCAATCTGCTGTTTTGGAAGGCTACGGTGTGGATGTGCGGGAGATGCCCATTGAGGAAGCAAAGGCAATGGGCGCAATGGCGCTGTTTAGTGAAAAGTACGGAGACACCGTCCGTGTGGTCAATATGGGTGGCTACTCTGTTGAGCTGTGTGGCGGTACTCACCTGGACAATACCGCAAAGGTCGGTCCTTTCCGTATTGAAAGCGAAGGCTCTGTGGCCTCCGGTGTGCGCCGTATCGAAGCCATTACCGGCAAGGCATGCCTTGCGGAGATGGAGCTGGCACGCCAGCGGGTATACAATGCTTGCGCGATCCTAAAGACAAAGCCTGCCGAGATGGCACAGAAGCTGGAGAGCCAGGTGGAGGAGATCAAGGAGCTGAAGCGTGCAGTTGAGGCATTCAAGGCCCGTGAGGCTGCAGGTGAAGCTGACCGCTTCCTGTTTGGCGCAAGAAGTGTTGGCGGCCTGCAGGTGGTTACAGCAACCATTCTGGATGCAGATGCCAATAAGCTGCGCCAGATGGGCGATACCCTGCGGGACAAGGCTGGGAATATTGTTGCGGTCCTTTCTACAGTTGCAGAGGGAAAGATCACATTCCTGGCTGTCTGCGGCAAGGAAGCTGTGGCAAAGGGACTCAAGGCCGGTGAACTGGTCAAGCTGGTTTGTACTGCCTGCGGTGGCTCCGGTGGCGGTAAGCCGGATTCTGCAATGGGTGGCGGCAAGGAAGTCAACAAGCTGGACGATGCTCTGGCTCTGGTGGACGATTTTGTTGCATCCAAGCTCTCTTAAGTGAAGTAAGACGCTGCCCTTTGCGGCAGCGTCTTTTTCCGAAAGGTGGTGTATTTCAGTGCGCAGACTGATGTGGTTTGCCATTGGTTTTACAGCGGCCTGCGGGCTGTTTGCATATCTGGAAATGGGGCTGCTGGTTTGGGTCGTGGCGGCAGCTTCCTTGCTGGCAGGGATCGTGCTTCTCTTTTTGAAAAACAAACCGTGCAGGATCTCTGCAGTGGTACTGATGGGTCTGTGTGCCGGCTTGATTTGGTGCTTGGTCTATGACGGGCTGTATTGGCAAAGCGCAAAAGATAAGGACGGAGCTACCATGCGCGCAGACATCCAAATCACAGACTATAGCTACGATACGCGCTATGGTATGGCTGCCGATGGGCTTGCGTATTTGGATGGAAAACCCTTCCGCGCCCGCGTGTATCTGGATAAAGACGATCCTTTAAAGCCCGGTGATCGGGTCAGCGGAGAATTCCGGCTGCGTTTTACCGCGAAGGGCAGTACCCAGGGCAGTACCTATCACCAGGGAAACGGCATCTTCCTTCTTGCCTATGCGCAGGATGACACAACGATCCAACGCAACGCTGTGATCCCTTGGCAATACTTTCCGGCACAGCTTCGCATGTGGCTGAGTTCTGCGCTGGACCGCTTGTTCCCTGAGGATACAAAAGCCTTTGCCAAGGCACTGCTTCTGGGGGACAGCACAGATCTGCCATATGAGACAGACAGCGATCTTAAGATCAGCGGCATCCGCCATATCATTGCGGTGTCGGGATTGCATGTATCCATTCTGTTTTCCCTGGTTTATATTTTGTTTGGAAAACGCAGATGGCCAACGGCACTTATCGGCATTCCGGTGCTGCTTTTGTTTGCTGCGGTTGCAGGCTTCACCCCTTCTATCGTCAGAGCCTGTGTCATGCAGGTGCTGATGATCCTGGCAATGCTGCTGAAACGGGAGTATGACCCGCCAACGGCCCTGGCCTTTGCGGTGCTTTGTATGCTGGTGTGCAATCCCGCTGCTGTTACTTCTGTCAGCTTGCAGCTTTCGGCAGGCTGCATGGCCGGCATTTTCCTGTTCAGCAAAAATGTATATGATGCCTGTATGCGCCTGCTGGGAGACCCGGACAAGAAGAAGCGGAAAGGAAGAATTGCAAGCTGGATCTGCGGCAGTGTCTCAGTTTCCCTCAGCGCCATGTCCTTGACGACACCTTTGTGCGCCTTCTATTTTGGAATGGTCAGCCTTGTTGGTGTTGTAACCAATCTTTTGACACTGTGGATCATCAGCTTTATTTTCTATGGGATCATGCTGGTCTGTGCCATCGGTGCGTTTTGGTCTGCAGCTGGAATGCTGATGGCAAGTGTTCTTTCCTGGCCGATTCGGTTTGTGCTGTGGATCGCTGACCTGCTGGCATCGTTTCCCTGGGCAGCGGTGTACACCTGCAGCATCTATATCGTAATATGGCTGGTTTTGGTGTATGCGTTGCTTGCTGTGCTTCTGATGGGGAAAAAGAAGTATCCTGCACTTGCCTGTGGATGCGCGGCAGTGGGGCTTGCTTTGTCACTGTTTGCATCTTATATGGAACCCGTTGGAAATCAGACCTTTGTCACCGTGTTGGATGTGGGACAGGGACAGTGCATCCTTTTTCAAAAGGATGGCAAATCTTATATGGTGGATTGCGGCGGTGAAAACGAGGAAGCTGTTGCAGATCTTGCTGCAGCACACTTGCTGTCCCGAGGGATCACCCGCTTGGATGGGATCATCGTGACACACTACGATATGGACCATGCCGGCGGTGTGCCGTTGCTTCTGAGCCGCATAAAGGCGGACACACTGTACTTACCGACGATTTCCGATGATGGCAGCGTTAAGGAAACCCTGCAGGAGTGCTACGGGGATCGGATCTGCTGGATCGCCCAAAAGACGGTCCTTTCCCTGGAGACCGGAAAGATCACACTGTTTGCAGGAGATTCCCAGCAGACAGAAAATGAAAGCAGCCTGTGTGTCTTGTTTCAGACGGAAAAGTGTGATATACTGATCACAGGTGACCGAAGCTCCTCCGGGGAACGGACGCTTGTTGAGAAGGAAGACCTTCCGGAGCTGGAATTGCTGGTTGCAGGTCACCACGGATCCAAATCTGCTACCGGCCTGGAGTTACTCAGTGAAACATCTCCTGCAACGGTCGTGTTTTCGGTGGGTGCGGAGAATCCCTATGGCCATCCTTCGGAAGAAGTTATGGAAAGAGTTGCGCTGTTCGGCTGCCGGACCTGGCGCACAGATTTGGACGGTACATTATATTTTAAGGAGTGAGCACTGTGGCAATACAACAGGACCCCAACCAGGGCGTTCAGCGCCTGAAAGCGGCGATCCGTGAAAGAAAGCCGGAGCGCCTGTATATTTTCCACGGTGAAGAGACATTCCTGTTGAATCACTACATGGGACAGCTGACAAAGCTACTGGTTGACCCGCTGACGGAGTCGTTCAATTCCCACAAGCTTACAAAGGAGACCTTCGACCTGCAGAGCTTTGCCGATGCGGTGGAGAGTCTGCCGATGATGGCGGAAAACACCTTTGTGTGGGTGGATGATGTGGATATTTTCAAGCTGTCGGAAGGGGATCGGGAGAAGGTCACGGAGCTTTTGAGTGATATTCCGCCCTATTGTACGGTGGTATTCACCTATGAAACCGTTGCCTGGAAGCCGGATAAGCGGTACAAAAAGCTGTGGCAGGCCATTGATACAAAGGGAGCGGTTGTGGAGTTTGCCCGGCAGGATCAGCGGCAGCTGATCGCCTGGGTCGGCAGACATTTTGCAGCCAATGGCAAGCAGATCGCACCGGACCTATGCAGCTACCTCATTGACATCACCGGCGGTACGATGACCGCTCTTGCCGGTGAGATCTCGAAGATTTCCGCATATTCAGATGCGGATACCATTGTGAAAAGTGATATTGACGCGGTGACCGAGCCTGTGCTGGATGCCGTGGTGTTTCAGATGACGGATATGCTGGGGGAGGGCAAGTACGGTCCTGCTTTGGTAAAGCTGCAGCACCTGTTTAAAATGCAGCAGGAGCCCCTGAGTATTCTGGGCGCCATGGGCAATCACTTCCGTCGTTTGGGTGCAGCGCGGACGCTGCTGGATGCCGGTAAAAGCTCCGGCGAATTAATGAAACTGTATTCCATGGGCGACTATCCTGCCCGGAAGTTGATGGGAGTAGCCAAACGGTTCTCAGGAGCCTTCTGCGCCTTTGCAGCGGAGCAGGTAATGGAAACCGACAGAAAGATAAAAACCTCTTACGACGACCCGCAACGGCTGCTGGAGATGCTCCTGATGCGCCTGGCGCAGGAGGCACGCAATGGTTAAGATCCGGGAAGCCATTGTGGTAGAAGGCCGCTATGACAAAAATACCCTATCTCAAATCGTGGATGCGCCAATCTTTCAAACAGACGGTTTCGGGGTAATGAAGGACAAGCAGCAGCTGGCGCTGCTTCGCCGGGTCGCAAAGACCCGTGGGCTGATCGTGCTTACAGATTCTGACGGTGCCGGGTTTGTTATCCGGAACCGGCTGAAGAGCGCCATCCCTGCGCAATATCTGAAGCATGCGTATATCCCGGATGTTTTGGGGAAGGAAAAACGCAAAACAGCACCGGGCAAAGAGGGAAAGCTGGGTGTGGAGGGTATGCCACCGGAGGTGATCCTGCGGGCGCTGGAACGAGCCGGTGCGACGATGGACAACAGCCCCCCATCCTGTGCGGGGCAGATCACAAAGCTTGACATGTTCCAGGTGGGCCTGTCCGGTGGCCCGGACAGCAAGGCCAAACGGCTGGCGCTGCTGAAGGCGCTGGAGCTGCCGGAGCATATGAGCAGCAATGCTCTGCTGCAGGCACTGAATGTCCTGTATACCCGGGATGAGTTTTACAGAATTGCTGACACCTTGTAACGGTGCGGAGAAATACAATGGTCGATATATCAGTTAAAAATTTAACAAAGTTCTTTGTCATCGGTGAGAACCTGCTGGAGGATCTGAGCTTTGAGATCCAGGAGGGGGAGTGTGTTGCCATCCTTGGCCGCAATGGCTGCGGAAAGACAACGCTCTTTAATATTCTCACCGGCCAAATGGACTATGATTCGGGAGAGGTATTCGTCAATCCCCATAAGAAGCTTGGATTGATCTCCCAAATCCCCAAATTCCCGGAAGGGTATACGGTGGAATCGGTATTGCGCTCGGCATTCCTGCCGCTGATGCGCATAAAGAAGAAAATGGAAGCCCTGGAGCAGGAAATGGCGAAGGGCGCAACGCAGATCCAGCTGAATCAGTATGACAGCCTGGCCAATCAGTTCCAATCCGATGGCGGCTATGATATGGATGTGCAGGTGGATAAGGTTTGCAACGGCTTGGGCATTACTCCTGAGCAGCGGCTGCAGGCGTTTGACAGCCTGTCCGGTGGAGAGAAGACCCGGGTGAACTTGGCGCGTCTGTTGCTGGAAAAGACGGACATTTTGCTGTTGGACGAGCCGACTAACCACTTGGATCTTCGAAATGTGGAATGGCTGGAAGGCTATATCAACAGCTTTAAAGGAACGGTGCTGACCATTTCCCATGACCGCTATTTTTTGGACCGTGTGGCAGACCGTGTGATCGAGATCACAGACGGACATGCGGAATTCTATTCCGGAAATTACTCGTTCTATATTGAAGAAAAGCAGGCCCGGTTCAATCTGCAGTTAAAACAATATGAGCAGGAGCAGGCAAAACTGAAGCAATTGGGGTATACTGTAGAGCGTATGAAGGGTTGGGGCATCAACAACCGAACCCTTTACCGTCGTGCCATGTCCATTCAGCACCGGATGGACCGGATCCGCAAAACAGAGCGCCCCAAGACAGAGAAAACCATGCATGCCACCTTTGGAGAGAAGGATTTCTCCGGTGATATGGTCTTTAGCATGAAGAATGTGGCAAAGGCATATGGGGAGCGAACACTGTTTTCTGATGTAGAGCTGAAAGTCGAAGGCGGTGAGCGCATTGCGCTGTTGGGTGACAACGGCACGGGAAAATCTACCTTCATCAAGTGCTTGCTGGGAGAAGAGGCCTGCCAGGGAAAGATCCAGTTTGGTCCTACAGTGAAATGGGGTTATCTGCCGCAGATCATCCGATTCTCCCACCCGGAGCGCAGCCTTTACGATACGATGCTTTATGAAAAGAATTGCACCCCCCAGGTGGCCCGGGATCGGCTGGGTGCATTTCTGTTCCAGGGCGAGGATGTCTTTAAAAGCGTGGGCAACCTTTCCGGTGGAGAACAATCCCGGCTGCGTCTGTGCATGCTGATGGACGAGAAGATCAATTTGCTGATCCTGGACGAACCCACCAACCACCTGGATATTGCATCCAGAGAATGGGTAGAGGCAGCCATCGAGGAATTTGAAGGCGTGCTGCTGTTTGTATCCCACGACCGCTACTTCATCGAGAAGTTTGCTGAGCGCATCTGGCTTCTGGAGGACGGACAGATCCGTGATTTCAAGTGCGGCTACAGCAAGTACCGTTCTATCCTGGAGCACGAGGCAATGCAAAAGCTGCCGGTCCAGCCGGTCCATAAGGAGAAGAAGGAGAAGCCCAAGGGCGGCACGAAGGAGTCGGAGAAGCTTGTCCGGAGGCTGGAGCGTGAGATCGAAAAGCAGGAGCAGCTGATCAGCCAGCTGGATGTGCAAATCGAGGCTGCCGCTGCGGACTACCAGGAGCTGACGCGTTTGCTGGAAGAAAAGGAATCTGCAGAATCGGTTCTCATGGACCTGATGGAGCAGTGGGAAGCGGCACAAATGTGACGGTTGACACTTGGGTTTTACCGACCTATAATAGGAAAAGATCAAATAACTAAGGAGCGTTTATCTCATGAGTTCTTGTAATGGTAATTGTTCGTCCTGCGGAAGTGATTGCGCAGATCGTAAGCAGGAGAGCTTGCTTGCGCAGCTGAATCCCAAGGCCAGCGTAAAAAAGGTGATCGCAGTTGTCTCCGGCAAAGGCGGCGTGGGCAAGTCCACTGTGACTTCCATGCTGGCGGTTGCAATGTCCCGCAAAGGCAAGCGTGTTGCCGTGCTGGATGCAGATATCACCGGTCCTTCTGCACCCACCGCTTTTGGTGTCAGTGAATGCCAGGGAGCGACAGAAGAGGGCCTGTATCCTGCTTTGACCACCACCGGCATCCAGGTCATGTCCATCAATTTGCTGCTGGATAACAACACCGATCCTGTTGTGTGGCGGGGTCCGGTGATCGCAGGTGCGGTGAAGCAGTTCTGGACAGATGTGATCTGGGAAGATGTGGACTATATGTTTGTGGACATGCCTCCCGGAACCGGTGATGTGCCGCTGACCGTATTCCAGAGCCTGCCGGTGGATGGTGTGGTCATTGTAACAAGTCCGCAGGATCTGGTCTCCATGATCGTTGCCAAGGCAGTGAAGATGGCGAATATGATGCATGTACCTGTTTTGGGCTTCGTGGAGAACTACAGCTACCTGGAATGCCCTGATTGCGGAAAGCGCATCAATGTCTTTGGCGAAAGCCGTCTGGACGAGGTGGCAGAGGCCTTCAACCTTCCGGTGTTGGCTCGGCTTCCCATTGATCCCATGGTCGCGCAAAGCTACGACAGCGGCATGATGGAAACGGTTAAGACCGATGCGGTTGACGGTGTCATCGAAGCAATTGAAAAAGCAGAATAAAGAAAGATCCGCCTCCTTTGGAGGCGGATTTTACGGTTATTGCAAGGTCAGATCCACAGCTGTAAATCGCTTGCCGGTGGAAGAAACAACTTCAATGGTCAAGCTTTCGTAAGCAGCGGTATCCAGGTTTTTCAGTGCGTAGGACTTGTTGAGCGCATAAGAGCGGGGGACACCGGATTCTGCATTGCCGTTGAAAAGGACTTTGTCAATGAGCGTTTCTTTTCCCTTGGCATCGGTTGCGCGGATGTTGATAAGAGCCAGCGGATAATTGGATTCGATGGACAGCTCCAAAAGCTCTGCAAGGCTTTTGAATTCTCCGTTTACAGAAACCTCCGGTGCGTCGTAGGCTTTTTTGCCGGTAAACTCGGGGGCGGTAACGGGAATGTAGTTCTTCTCCAACAGCTCGTCAAAGGTGAATTTTTGGCTGATACGGCCGCTGTGGTGTACCGTGTAATTTTCGTGCTCCACTTCGTAGAAGCCTGCACCGATGCCACCGCGCTGATCCTGGATCATGATGTAGCTGGCAGCGGTGTCGATAGAGCCGTCGGACTTTGTTTCCACATAGGGGGCTTCAATGACCATCATCGCATGGTCGGCTGTGCTGGAGACCAGCGCATCGGCCGGCAATGCCTGGGCATAGGAACGGGCCATGACCTGCTGACCGTTTTCCTTGATGATATCTTCAGTGGACATCAGATAATAGCTGTTCAGGGACGCGTTGTATGTATATTCGCCCACCAGAAGATAGCCGTTCTTCTGGACCATGGTGCTGGGGTAGTAGCCGCCAAAGGTGGAGTTGGTAACAGTCGCCCAACCCCAAAGGAGCGTGTCAGCGCATGCGCTTCCCATCTCCATCTTGAGTTCATCGGCAGTGCCGGGATAGTTCAGCTGTCCGGTCTCGTGATCATAGTATTCCAGGAAATGGAAAAGACTTGCGCTGGCACCGGTATACATGACACCGCCAAAGGTCATATCCTTGGGATACTGGAAGTGCTTTTTGCTGCCGTTTTTGTAATAAGCCAGTCCATCCGGGGAGCACCACTGGACGGAAAGCAGATCGCGCATTGCCTGCACGGCGGTCTGCCGCAGCTGTTCGGTGGAGGGCGTGTCAGTAAAGGTGTAATCCGGATACGCCAGGGGCTCCGGAACGGAGTGCTTACCGCAGGCGCTGAGGCTTAGCAGAAGAACGATGGTTAGGAATAAAGCGAACAGTTTTTTCATGGAAAGTACCTCTCTTTACGGCCATTATACCATGGCAGTGCCGGTTGTCAAGAACGCCTTGCTACCGAATGGCAGCAGGGCGGCTTTTAAAATACATGGCAAACGATATACCAAAGGACGATCAAGATCAAAACGAAGGGAATATACGCACTTAGCGCTGCGGCTGCAATGGAGATCACGCTGACTCCAATATACCGAAGTCCCAATACCAGCGCCGTAAGGATCGCGGTGGTCAGGACCGCTTTTGTCAGCTGTTTGCCGATCACATTGGCAAAGAAGAAGGTGTACAAACCGCCAATGATGGGATTGACCGTGCTGATCAGCGCGCCCACAAGGATCTTGAGAACACCGGTGAGCAACAGCAGGATCAAAAGTACCAGCAGGATGGTTGGCGCATAGGTAGCAACTGCGGTGGGCAAGAATCGGGCAAGCAGCCCAACCACTACCCAGTGGATCAAATATCCGATGCAAACGGTGACACAGCGCAGAAGCAACCATGTGAACACATTTTTACCCCTGGGGATCCAGCTTTCTGCCAGGTTGACCAGGAAAGCCAGAATGACCATATTCAGTATTTCTGTGCAGATGGCGGTGTAATGGGCGTCCGCAAAGGTAAAGAGGATCATGGTATCCCCGGAAAGCTCAATAAAGGGCAGGGGAGTGACCAGATGGGAGAACCGGACACCTGCGCTGCGCAGAATGATCGTGATGGCATAGATAAAAAGAATGCTGATGGCTGAGGAAACGGCATTGTTAAGCGTAGAGCGCTTGCCGAAAACGAATCTGCTGGATACACTCAGCAGCAGTGATCCCAGCAGCAAAAACAGTGCAGACTTCCAGAAGAGCTCAAAGTTCATTCCGAAAGACGCGAATAATTCCTGGATTTTTTCCATAGATACCTCCGAAAAAGAGGGAAATGACAAAAACAGCCGCCAAAGCTGGCGGCTGTTTTATTTCTAGCAGAAGTAAAATTACTTCATCTCTGCCTCGGCGCCAGCTTCCTTCAGCTCGGCAACCAGCTTCTCTGCATCTTCCTTGGAAATAGCTTCCTTCAGAGTGCTGGGGCAGTTGTCGACCTTCTCCTTGGCTTCCTTCAGGCCCAGGCCGGTAGCAGCACGGACAACCTTGATGACGTTCAGCTTGGAAGCGCCAGCGGCCTTCAGGATGACGTCGAACTCGGTCTTCTCCTCAGCAGCCTCAGCAACAGCACCGGCAGCGGGAGCAGCAACAGCTGCAGCAGCAGCGGAAACACCAAAAACTTCCTCCAGGGTGTGAACCAGCTCGGACAGCTCCAGAACGGTCAGGCCCTTTACCTCTTCTACGAGAGCAGTGACTTTTTCACTAGCCATTGTAATATCCTCCTAAATGTAAATGTTTGTATTAGTGTGTTGATTTACGAATGATTAAGCCTCGGTAGACTCTGCAGCGGGAGCCTCGGCTTCTGCAGCGGGAGCTTCTTCAGCAGCTGCAGGGGCTTCCTTGCCTTCTTCCTTCTGGATACGGATCTGATCCAGGACGAAAGCCAGGCTGGAGATGGGTGCCAGGAAGGTACCCAGAACAGAAGCAACCAGAGCGTTCTTGCTGGGCAGTTCGCTGAATCCGGTCAGCTGCTCTGCGGACAGAACACTGCCTTCAACGATGCCGCCTTTGATAGCCAGAGAGATCTTGTTCTTCTTTGCGAACTCAGCGACGATACGTGCGGGAGCGATGGGGTCGCCGGTGGGGCTAGCCATGGAAGTAGTACCGTTCAGAATCTCGTCAAAATCGTAGCCACAATCCTTAGCGGCAAAACGGGTCAGAGTGTTCTTAACGACGGTGTACTCAACTTCGGCTTCGCGGGACTGCTTACGCAGCTCGGTGTCCTGAGCAACGGTGATACCCTTGGAGTCAACAAAAACAACGGAAGTAGCTTCCTTGATCTTGCCAGCCAGAGCCTCGACTACGGCCTTCTTGCTCTCAAGAACCTGTGCGTTGGGCATGTATTTTCACCTCCGAAAAAAATGTCTTCCTGCCAAAAGACAGGAAGACACGCTAAATACTCTATCAGCGCACCTCGGCAGGATTTATGGCATAGCCACCTGCTGTCTTTGGCAACTCTTGTATATTAGCACTGATCTTTCATTTTGTCAAGGGTTTTTATGAAATTAATTTTTGATCTGCTTTTCCAGCTCGTTGATCTTTGTCTGCAGATCGTGGAAACGGGAAATATTGTTTTCATAATTCATGTCCAGATCCTGACACAGGGAGCGCAAGCTGACGGTCATCAGAAGCGCGCCAACGGTAGAGGCGATGACATAAACGATGATGCAGAAATTCACTGCAAAGCCCAGGCGCAGGGAAGACAGGCAAAACAGCAGCAAGATGGCACCTAACAAATGAAGGCAAGTAAAGATCACGGAAAAAATAGAAAGCTTTTTTGCAGTAGTAAACACGGAAAACCCCTCGTTTCATTAAGTTTTGATTATTATACCTTTGCTGCACCGATTCGTCAATACACAAATTTTACGGATGCCTATTGACAAGGGAGGTTTAATGTGTTAAACTTACCACAAGGTCTAACGCGTTAAACCGAGAAAAGGAGATGGATATCTATGGAAATTCCGAAGATTTTTGAAAGTGAGTATCGATTTTGTTTGCTGCTGTGGGAGAACGAACCCATTAACAGCACAAAGCTGGTTGGCCTGTGTAAAGAGCAGCTGGGCTGGTCAAAGGCTACTACCTATACCGTGATCCGCAGATTGGCAGAGCGTGGTGTTCTGAAAAATGAGAATGCCATTGTTACATCCCTTTACTCAAAGGAAGAGGTTCAGTGTGCAGAGCTGGATGAGTTTGTGGACAGGACATTTGAAGGTTCGCTTCCTGCGTTTATTGCTGCGTTTTCCCGGAGCAAAAAGCTGAATGCGGAACAGATCGCCCAGCTGCAGGCGCTGATCGACAACTATAAGGAGTGAGAAGCATGAAACGATTGCTTTCGATGGCGCTGATACTTGCCATGATCCTGGCGGTTTTCGCCGGCTGTAAGAAGGATACCGCAGTTGACCCGACACCCTATTTCAGCCTTTATCCCAAAGTAACTGCGCTGTATGGAACAAAACGAATGGAAACACCGGAAGCTTTGGGATTCGATTTGCAGCAGGTGGAGAATATTTCCGATAACCGCTGGGGCTTTCCCTTGACCGAGTCTTACGCAGGGCTTACATTTGATTTTTCCGCTATGTTCAGCGGACCGGACTACCTGTTTTCCGGGACCTATCTGGAGCGTTCCTATACATATCCGGATGACAAGGATAAGCTGATTTTTGATACAGTGGCCCTTTGCACCCAGCTTTCCAGGGACTTTGGTCCGGCTACGGATACGAGTTACTTTTACAATTGGGTCGAAGTGATGCTGGGTGAGCAGTGGAATGAAGATATCAAGTTCTGGCAGGACGCCTGGGTGATGGAGCGTGTGGTGGATGCCCAATATGCAGGATCCCTTTTGGTTTGGGACTTGACTTCTGTTGCAGATCCCGCTGTGCTGCAGGCACTGAGATCTGCCGGAAAACAGCGGCTTTTCCTGGTTTGCAGCTTGCACATTGATGATTATAATCATGTGGCAACATTGACGATCACCTACTAAATACGCATATGGACCCATAAGGGAGGGGAGTATATGAGTGAATTATTTGCAGGGTTCTTACAGGTAAGCCTGTCCGGCTGCCTGACGGTCTGCGTGGTTTTGCTGCTTCGGATGGTGCTGCGCAGGACATCCAAGGCTCTGATCTGTGCGGTTTGGCTGCTGACATTTCTGCGCCTGCTGCTGCCGTTTCCCATTGAGACAAATTGGAGCGTGCGGCCGGAGCTTCCGGCGTTTTCCCACCAGGTCACACAGCCCGTTGCCCAAACTCCGGTGCATAGCGGAAGTGCGGTCCCGGAGGATGTGATCCACAGTACCTATGTAACACCGCCTGCAAAGTCTTTTGATGCGATGCAGATTGCAGGGGTAGTCTGGTCTGTTGGTGCTGCCGGCATGCTGCTGTACGCACTGGGCTCCTACCTGCGCCTGAAAAAGCGGGTTTCTGAGGCGGTAAAGCTGCAGAGCAATATCTATCACTGTCCGGGCTTGAAATCCGCGTTTTTACTGGGGTATTTTGCACCCAAGATCTACCTGCCCGGCGGGCTGGATGCAAAAACCGAGGCCCTTGTGATACAGCATGAAAGATCCCACATTAAGCGGCTGGATCACTGGCTGAAGCTGATCGGCTTTTTCTGCCTGTCATTGCACTGGTTCAATCCCATGGTATGGGTCGCATATGCTGTCCTGTGCAGAGATATCGAGGATGCCTGCGATGAGCAGGTGATCCGGGACCTGGGTGTGCAGGATCGCAAGTCGTACTCGGAAGCACTGCTTGCATGCGGCAAGGAAAAAAGTGCGCTGTCGGTGTGCCCGGTGGCATTTGGTGAGATCAGTATCCGCCAGCGGATTGTGAATATCCTACACTATCGCAAGCCGGCAGCATGGATCTGTGTGATCACAGCGCTGCTCATCGTACTGGTTGCCGTGTTCTTTATGACAGACCCTATGGAAAAGCATCCGCCCTACTACCAGGAGCTGATGGACCTGCTGGGGGAACCCGTTGAAACGGTTTGCCAGGAACTGGAGCTGTCCCGGGATGCCCTGGTGGAAACGCAGGTATACGGTATATACAATGCGCCGCTGACAGCTCAGTTCCGGGACATTCCTTTCCGAATTCAACTATGCTTTGACAGAGGAAATCAGCTTCTTTGTTCTTTCTGTTATATTGCTGAGTACGAGGGCGGCTACCAACAGATCGCCAAGCCGGCATCGGCATTGGCCAAACATTTGCTAAAGGCGCATGGGAAGGTCTATCAGTGGGAGCAGCTTACCCCTGAGCAGCGGGAGTTTATTACCTCGGAAGAGGGAATACTGGCATTGTTCTCGGAGAAGCCCGACCGGGCATACGAAGAGCAGTGGGATCTGACCAAGTGTGCCAGCAAGTCTGCGAAGACCTATCTGGACCAGATCGAGGTGTCCTCTATTTGGCAGGAGCAGTATGCGCAAAGGGCAAGGCGGTATGGAATCTCTCCGCATTTTTATCTGTCCTTCCGGGCGTTTTCCAACCAACAGGAGAACAAGTCTTATGTGATGCTGGAATATAAAACCGGATGGCAGCCAGGGCATTATTATTCGTCTATTCAAAGTGACACGGACTTAACATATGCCACCTACAGCGAATCCAGATCCTGGTGGGATTCCGTGCTGGATTGGTTAAAATAAATAATACTGTATCGATATTCTTGTGGATTTTAACACATAGACAGGAAAAGTCCGTCATGTTAAAATAAAATAAAGAAACGAAGAAGGGATGGATGCCATATGATGCAAATGCGGAAACCTTGGTACAGCTGTGCTGAAAAACACCGGCATCCTTCTGCGTAACAGGAAGATATTTGGCTATATAAAGACGCACAAGCTGTACGGATACCGTAGGGCTTGTGCGTTTTTTGGAAAGGAGGCTTTCAATATGGGTTTGTTTGATGAACTATATCCGGAAGTAGACGGAGCAATGCAGGCATCGAATATGCGTTTTCTGCTGTCCATTCCCAAAGGAGAGGGGAAACGCTTAACAAAGCGGGGAGCGGTGGTGCTTATTTGCGTTTCTGCGCTGGTCCTTGCGCTGGTGCTGGCAGGCGCGACCTGGCTTGGGGCGGAGGAAACGCGGTTCCTGCACCAGCACATGGAACCGCTGCTTAGCGCAGTGGGAGAACCCAAAACTGCTGTGTTTGAGCTCCTTGCAGCAGAGGGAGACGGATTGGTGGAGGTTGCACCGGATGTCTATGTGATCCCCGGCGGCTGCCGGATGGGCGGAACGGAGTTTGCGGTTACGCTGCGGTTTGATGCCCATGAGGGGCTTCTTGATGGCTTTGCTTATGCCACACAGATCAAGGCAGAACCCCAGGAGGCAGCCAAAGTGCTGGAAACCTTTTTAGAAGAGTACTATAAAGCTACGATCACCCTGGAAGCCGGGCAGGAGGTTGCGCTGAACAGGAAAGCATTGACGCAGATCCTCTCCGGTGAGAGCGAATTTGTGTTTCAGGATTCTGCGGATGTGACGCCCCAAAGAGAAGGTGTATCTGCGGTGGCTGCGTATCTCAGATACCTGGAAAATGCCGAGTACTGGGAGGGAAGACTCCGGGAATACCTGATAAAACGGGCAAATTTCTACCGGGATATCTATGTGACCTATACACCCGGGACCCAGACACTGAATCTGAAGGTTTCCTTCCAGGTAGCGGCAGACCGAGATTGATTTTCAGGGAAATAAAAAATCCTGAAGCCGAAAGGCTTCAGGATTTTTTAAACACATTAAGCGTACTTGGTGGTGTTGACCTTGACGCTGGGGCCCATGGTGGAAACGACCACGCAGGACTTGATATACTGACCCTTAGCTGCAGCGGGCTTAGCCTTAACAACAGCGGTCATCAGGGTGTCCATGTTCTCGGTCAGCTTCTCAGCACCGAAGGAAACCTTACCGATGGGGCAGTGAATGATGTTGGTCTTGTCCAGACGGTACTCGACCTTACC
>JAZSER010000041.1:0-6245 GCA_045531815.1 Faecousia sp.
GGTGCGTCAATCGAACCGGGTGCGTGTAATCGGTGCGGTATGTGGGCGTAGGGCGGGGGCTTGCTCCCGCCGCCGGAAATTGTCAAATTTCCGGATTTTCGAAGAAAATGATTGCTTACGCAATGTGATTTTGTTCCAAAACCACCGGCGGGGGCTTGCTCCCGCCCTACGATTCCGATATATCGGAAATTCCCCGTAACCGGAATGTAGGGGCGGTGGATCCAGCGAACCGGGTGCGTATAATCGGTGCGGTAACGGGAGGGCACAGAGACCCTCCCCTACATTTGGTGCGTCATCGAACACCGGTTATAGGGGAGGGTTTTACAGGGTCTGCAGAATTTCTTCCAGGCGGATCAGGTCCTCTTCCGTAAGCCCGGAGTAATTCACCACCAGGCAATGGCTGTCCTGAAATTCCCGCTGATCGTGATAAAATCTGCTGAGGGCCTGGATCCGGATCCCCGACGCCAGGCAGCGATCGGTCAGCGCCCCGTCGGAAATGTCGGTATCCACCTTGACCAAAAAGTGCAGGCCCGCGTCCTGCCCCAGGATCTCCAGCTGCCGGGACAGCGGACAAGCCGCCAGTGCCGCCATCAGCCGGTCCCGTCTGGCTTTGTAGAACCTTCGCATCCGGTTGATGTGCTTTTCAAACTGCCCCTGCTCCAAAAAACGGGCCAGCGTGTACTGCTCAAAGCTGGTGACGGTGCAGCTGTAAAAGCCCAGCTGCTGCCGGAACCGCCCCATCAGCACCGACGGCAGGATCATATAGCTGATGCGGATGGAAGGCGCTAAGGTCTTGGAAAAGGTGTTCATATAGATCACCCGTTCCCCGGCATCCATGGAGTGCATAGCCGCCATGGGGTGGGCATTGAAGCGAAATTCGCTGTCATAATCGTCTTCGATGATCCATCTGTCCGGTGCTTCATGGGCCCACTCCAGCAATTCCCTGCGCCGCACCACCGGGGTGACGATGCCGGTGGGGAAATGGTGGGAGGGGGAGATATGCAGCACCTGGGCAGTTTCCAGGGCTTCCGGGCGAACCCCCTGTGCGTCCATAGGCGCACCGGTGCATACCACACCACCTGCCCCATAGATCCTGCGGATCTTGCTGTAGCCCGGCTCTTCCACTGCATAGACTTTATCCCTGCCCAGCAGCTGGATCAAAAGATTGTAAAGAAAATCCGTGCCTGCACCGATGAGAATATTCTCCGGGTCCACATGCATCCCCCGGAACTGCTGCAGGTGGGCGGCAATGGCTGAGCGCAGCGCCCAAAGCCCCTGGTTTGGCAAGGGCAGCAGCAGCTTTTCTCCCAGATCCTGCATCACAGACCGCTGCAGCCGACTCCAGACAGAAAAGGGAAAGCCCGCGGGGCTGTTGGAGGTCAGATCGATGGCATGGGAGGTCTCCTGCACCGGTGGCTGGGGCTGCAGGCAGGCACTGCCCACCGCCGCCACCGCTTCCACATAATACCCCGAGCGTTCCCGGGAGCGGATATAACCTTCTGAAAGCAGCTGCTCATAGGCCGCCTCCACGGTGATCTTGCTAACCTTCAGATTGGTGGCCAGCGTCCGCTTGGAGGGCAGCTTCTGCCCCGGCTGCAGCGCACCGGAGAGAATATCCCCGCGAATACTGCGGTACAGCGCCTCATACAGGGGGACACCGGGTTTCTTTTTCAGTTCGTAGGTGAGCACGGTGACCCCCTCCTTTCAAAATCATTCTTCCCGGGGCAGTCCGTTGGCTCTGTCCCAAAGGACCAAAAGGCTGCCGTCGGACACCCGGATCCGGGCAGGTCCACCGGTGAAGCGGTTGCTGACCCCCAGGGGGAAGCCTGCAGTGAGGGTCCCCTCCTCCAGGGGGTATTTCAGCCCCGACAGGGTAACTCCCCGGGCATCTGCCCCCATACAGAACACCGAGAGCACACCGGAAGCACCGGCTGCAAAGGAAAGCGCTCCATTTTTGATCACGGTGACCATGTAGTCCTTTCCCACCAGGTAGCCCCGGGCATTGCGGTCCGCCAAAAACTGCAGTGTCTGGAAATTGGCAACGGTATGATCCAGCCGGCTGCCGTCCAGGGCGCCATAAAGCACAAACCGTTGAAACCCCCGGTCCAAGCCCATCCGGACCGCAAGCATGGAATCGGTATCGTCCTTCTCCACAGGAAACACACAGGCATCCCGGGGCACATAGCCCAGGGAGTCAAAATCTCCCAACACCCCATCGGGTGTGATCCCCAGGCTGCGGACATGGCGCAGGCCACCGTCTGCTGCCAGGATATAATCGTCTTTTTTCAGAGGCTCTGCCGGTGCATCGAATTCCCCGGCACAGAAAATGACACAGCTTGCCATACCGATCCCTCATTCCTTTCGTTTTCCCTATTTTACCACATCCTGCCGAAAAACAAAAGCGTTAAGTTTTTTCCCTTGTTTTCCCGGCAGGGAGTAACAGAGTGTTGCTATTTTGAAACCTTCGGTATATAATAGCTCTATCTTTGTGAAGGAGCGTTTTATGATCCAAACCATTTCGATCCTGCCGGGCGTGACCCTGCGGTATTTTCAGGATGCGCGGTTTAAGCAAAGCCATTTGACCATCCAGTTTTTGCGGGCTATGTGCCGGGAAGAGGCCTCGCTGAATGCACTGCTTCCGGCCATTTTGCTCCGGGGCTGCGAAACTGCCCCGGATATCCGGGCCATCACCCTGCGGTTGGATGACCTGTACGGTGCTTCCGTAGGACCGCTGGTCCGCCGCTGCGGTGACTATCAGACCACCGGCCTGGCCTGCAGCTTCATTGCAGACCGCTATGCCCTGGAGGCAGACCGGATCCTGGAGCCAATGCTCGCCTTTGTCCGGGAGCTGCTGATGCAGCCGGTGCTGGAAAATGGCGTGTTCTGCAGCGACTATGTGGAAAGTGAGAAGAAAAACCTCATCTCCACCATTGAATCCCAAATGAACGACAAGCGCACCTATGCCGCCGCCTGTCTGATGCGGCATATGTGTCAGAAGGACCCCCTGGGCATCCCCCGGCTGGGAGACACAGACAGCGTTGGCCGCATCACTGCGGAGTCTGCCTACCGGCATTACCGGAAAATTTTGGAAGAAAGCCCTGTTGAGCTGTTCTATGTAGGTGCTGCCCAACCGGATGCCCTTGTTCCGGCACTGAAGCAGCTCTTTTCCGGCATGGGGCAAAACCGGAAGCCCCTGCCTCCCCAGACCCCTTACCGGCCCAGCGACCCCGGAGAGCATCTGAAAACCATGGCCGTCTCCCAGGGAAAGCTTGCCATGGGCTTCGTCACCCCCATCACCAATCAAGATCCCCGGTTCGCCGCCATGCAGGTCTTTAACTGCGTATTCGGCGGCGGCATGACCGGCAAACTCTTTGCAAACATCCGGGAAAAGCTCTCTTTGTGCTATGACATCAGCTCCTCCTGCTACAGCAGCAAGGGCATTCTCACTGTGGGTGCCGGCATTGATTGCGATAAGCAGCAGCTGGTGCAGGAGCAGGTGCTGGCCCAGCTGGAAGCTTGCTGCCGGGAGCAGATCACCGACACGGAGCTGGCAGCTGCCAAGCAGGCACTGATCTCCAGCCTGCGAAGCGCCCACGATTCCCCGGGGGCCATCGAGGGCTACTATGCCACGGGTATTCTCAGCGGTTTGAAGCTGACCCCCGATACCTACATCCGGCAGGTGGAGCAGGTCAGCGCCCATCAGGTGGCGGAGGTTGCCAAGACCCTGACGCTGCACACGGTATTTTTCTTAAAGGGGGAGCAGTAATGGAACAAAGACAGTACCCTGCCCTTTCTGAGACCGTCTACTGGGACAAGCTGCCCAACGGCCTGAGCGTTGCGGTGGTCCCCCGCCCGGGCTTTACCAAAAAGCTGGCATATTTTGTCACAGACTTCGGTGCGATCCACACAAAATTTTCCCTCAACGGCAAAGAATATACCGTTCCCGACGGCATTGCCCACTACCTGGAGCACAAAATGTTCGACATGCCTCAGCGGGATGTAATGGCGGAATTTGCCGCCATGGGCGCGTTCCCCAATGCCTTTACCAGCTATGACATGACCGCCTATCATTTCACCTGCACAGATCGGTTCGAGGATTGCCTGCGGCTGCTTCTGGAGTATGTTTCCACCCCCTATTTCACCCAGGAATCTGTGGATAAGGAGCAGGGGATCATCGGCCAGGAGATCGGCATGCATGCCGACAACCCCGACGCGGCAGTATTTGAGACGCTGATGGAGGCCATGTATCAGCGGCATCCCATCCGGGTGCCGATCCTGGGTACAAAGCAGACCATTGCCCGGATCACCCCGGAGCTGCTCACCGCCTGCCATCAGGCCTTCTACCGCCCCGGCAACATGCTTCTGTGTGTCATCGGAGATGTAGACCCGGAGCAGGTGCGGCAGATTGCCCTGGAGCAGCTGCCGGAGGCAGACCATGCCCAGGTATCCCGTCCGGACCGCTGGGAAGAGGAAATGACCTGCCGCTGCCCCCTGACCAAAAAGCATATGGAGGTGGCGATGCCCACCTTCCAGCTGGGCTTTAAGTGCCAGCCGGCAGATGCCGGTGCAGAGGCCGTCCGGGCAGAGGTGGTTGGCGATCTGGCAGCGGAAGCGCTGTTCGGAGAGTCCTCCGGGTTGTACCTGGAGCTTTACGAAAAGGGCCTTATCGACAGCTCCTTCGGAGGGGGCTATGAATCCATCAGCGGCATGGCACTGCTCACCGCTTCCGGTGACAGCAACGACCCGGAGGCAGTCCGGGATGCCATCATTGCCCGGGCAAAGGAGCTGGCAAGCACCGGGATCAAGCAGGAGGATTTCCTGCGGATGAAGCGCAGCGCCCTGGGCCGTCGGATCAAGGATCTGGACAGCTTTGACGCCGTTGCCTTCCGGATCTGTGCCTACCACTTCTCCAAATACGACTACTTCCGGTTCCCGGAGATCTACCGGGATGTGCAGCCGGAGGAGCTTTCCCAATTCCTGCAGCAGGCGGTCACCCCGGACCGGTGCAGCCTGTCCATCATTTATCCACGGGAGGTTTGATTTATGAACACAGAAAAATTCGGAAGTATTTCCTTTCCGGGCCTTGGTCTGGAGATGAATCCGCCCCGGGGCTTTGACCTGTTCGGCCTGGACATCCGGTTCTACGGCATCATCATTGCCGTGGGTCTTATGCTGGCAGTGGTCTACGCACTGAAGCGGCGCAAGCAGTTTGGTCTTTCCGAGGACGATCTTTTGGACGGTGTGCTGTGGATCGTGCCCTTTGCCATCCTCTGCGCCCGGGCCTATTACTGCATCTTCGAGTGGGACGCCTACGCAGCTGACCCCATCAGCGTTTTGTATATCTGGAAGGGCGGTTTGGCCATTTACGGCGGTGTCATTGGCGCAGCCATCGGTGTTGTGATCCACTGCCTGTTCAAAAAGCTGAAGCTGGGCGCGGTGCTGGATATTGTTGCTCTGGGCTTCTTGATCGGTCAAAGCATCGGCCGCTGGGGCAATTTCTTCAACCGGGAGGCCTTCGGCGCAGAGACGGAAAGCTTCCTGCGGATGGGCCTTTTCAACACGCTGACCAACGCTTACGAGTACTATCATCCCACCTTCCTGTACGAGTCCCTGTGGAACGCAGCCGGCTTTGTGCTGCTGCATTTCCTGTCCAAAAAGCGGCAGTATGACGGGCAGATCGCCCTGGGCTATGTGGCATGGTACGGCCTGGGCCGCACCTTCATCGAAGGTCTGCGGATGGACAGCCTGTACCTGGGTACCTTCCGGGTCAGCCAGCTGTTGGGCGCTGTGACCTGCTTTGCAGCCGTGGCGGTCCTTCTGGTCATGGCATTTATCAAGCATGACAGAAGCAAGCTCTATGTGAACATCGTAGCTGCCCGGCAGGCAGCAGCAGAGGCTGCTATAGAAGAAGCAGAGGCTGCCGCGGAAGAAGCAGAGCCCGTTTCCGAAGAGACCGTTTCCCAGGAAGAATCCGCAACGCTCAGCGAAGCAGAAAACGAACCCTGTGAATAAGCCAAACCACCGCAAGGGATTCCCTTGCGGTGGTTTTTCTGATCGGTCCACGGACGCGGCTATGTAGGGGAGGGTCTGCGTGCCCTCCCGCTGCCGCACCGATTATTCCCACCCGGTACGATATTTTATCAGCGTAACGAAAGAAAACCACTCATGCCCGCAGGCATTTCACATGGCGCAGCCATATATCACACGCGAAGCGTATATCACAAATCCGTAAGGATTTATATCAC
>JAZSER010000025.1:0-19853 GCA_045531815.1 Faecousia sp.
AATACTGTATGTATTTCAAGGACGATGGATTTTCTGTGGGGAAAAGATTCCTTCAAAACTGTGTAAATCCCTACGGGAATCCGCCTAAAGTGCCTGCCGTTTTTGTGTTGTATTACAGTTCCTGCAGCAGCGCATCAGCAGCGTCTGCCAGCTGCTCAGCAGTGCCCCTTGCATAGGGGGTGTTGTAGGACTCGTAACCGCCCTGGTCGTGAGCCTCAGCGGTGGGGAAGTAGCCGAATGCACCGTTGGAGTTGCACATCAGGCAGGTGACGGGGAACTTGGAGTTGCCGCGAACCTGCTTGCCTACCTCGTTGAAGGGCTCACCGGGGATGCCCACCAGTGCCAGAC
The DNA here is from genome assembly GCA_045531815.1 of Faecousia sp. Lineage (GTDB taxonomy): Bacteria > Bacillota > Clostridia > Oscillospirales > Oscillospiraceae > Faecousia. Next base: position 349 of record JAZSER010000025.1, read on the forward strand.
CGCAGAAGGTGATGCCGCTGACAGCAGTAGGCTTGTAGTCCATCTGTGCTTTTTCCAGCTGGACAATCCGACGGGACTCAGCGCAGATATAGTTGGCGATCTTTTTCATGGGATGGATCTCTTCGTCTCTGCCGGCAGCCCGCAGTGCAAGGACTCGCTCTGCCTCCGGGACCCGGGAAGGATCGCGCTTGGTTTTCAGGGAAACGCTCTTTTCTCCGTAACCAAAACCGGTCATGTCGGTAGATACGGTGCGGTCAAACATGGAAACGGCGATTTCAGCCAGCTTGTTTCCATAGCTGGTGGCCTTTTCTATACCGGCAGGTGTTTTGAGCTTGCCGGGAGCGCGATAGTCAATGACCATCTGACCCTCGCAGCCATCCAAAAAGACGCACTTGGTATTCTCCCGGAGCTGTTCAACTTTGTTGCGGAAGACACCGGGGTAGTCGGCAGAGTACCAGTCACCGCCGATGTTGTCCGGGTGGGCCTGGAAGTTCACCAGCACGATCTCCTCGCCCTCCTGGCGCAGAATGCGGACAACACGCATGGAGTCATCGTTTTCGCAGGCGAAGTCCTCAATGAGATCCAGGTAAGCGCCGGCAGGATTGGTCATCACCGTGCCGTCTTTCAGACGGTAGCGGCGGACATATGCCATGCCTTCTGCCCGGCCCTCTGTCCACTGAACATCGGCAACCGGCTTGCGGTCGTTCAGAGCAAGGGTGGCGGCATCACACAAGCGGCGGAACAGCCAGGTGTCATATGTCTCGTCGACGCCCACTCTGGGTCCTGTATGGGTATGGGTACAGGTGACGATCACACTGTCAGAAGGCAAATTGAGCTTCTGTGCGATCTCCTTGGGCCACTGGTCACCCAAAAGTGTCAAGCCCAGGTTGTCCAGCACCAGCAGGACGGCGGACTTCTCACCGTCACCGAAGGCAACAGCATTGACATACAGCGGATCCAGGACACCCTGGCCGAAGCGGGGCTCAAAGTAGCCGCTGACCGGCACACCCAGATGGGGTGTGATATCCAAACGGCTGAAGCCGGCGGTGAATTGTGTCATATCCATAGTAGTTCCTCCTTAGTTTTTAAAACATTATATTGGTTTCGTAAAAAACTGTCAACGGATAATGGGTGGCATTCAGCACATTATAAAGGCTTTTGTGCCACTACGATGGGCTGATAGAATCCGGTTTCTTCGGGGAATTTCCACGCCACCTGGCTGCAGCCGTGGGCCATCAGCAGGTTTGTCAGCTCCTCTCTGGGGACTGCCCTGTACTGACAATGGAATTTACTGACCTGTAATGCGTCTTCGTCTTCGATGATGTACTGGGTGAATTGATACTGGTCGTCCTTCCAGCGCCATGTCTGGAAACAGACGCACTGCCCCTGGGCTGTTTCGTGGATATACGGGGGCGCGTAGGTGGGTTTTTCCAAAAGGAGTGCATCATAATCCCGGATGCTGGCAACAAACAGACCGCCCGGTGTGATCCTTCCTGTAATGCTTTCTACCGCAGACTCCAGATCAGCACTGCTGAGCATGTGGGGCAGCGCGTTGTCCATGCAGATCAGGATGTCAAAGGTCCGGGAGAAGACTTGGGACAATGCCCGGAAATCCGCATGAGCAAAGTCTATGGAGACATCGTTGCGCGCTGCGCGCTGTTTTGCCTCGGCAAGCTCCTTGTCACTGATGTCGGATGCGGTAACGGAATATCCCAAGGCAGCAAGCCCGATGGCCTGGGTGCCGATTCCGCAAGCGCAGTCCAGGATCTGCGCCTTCTGATCAAAACCGTACAGCCGAAAGAGCTTGTCCAGGAGCTGGGCCTGCTCGCCGGTGGTTGCCTGCCAGTTCTGAAACAGCTTGTGGTATTGGGAAGCTAAATTGTCATAAAAGCTTTGCGTGATATCCATTGGATATATCCTCCTTGTGAAAGCGGGAGCCTATGGCAACAGGGACAGCAGGCGGTCTGCTGTCCCTGGTTTTGATAAAGGGTATCTGCGGATCAGCCTTCGGCCACGACGATTTCCTTCAGTTCCAGGCCGGGATTGCGTCTGACGGTGAAATCAATGGCCCAATAGCTGGAGAAGACCAGCAGGCTGCGCCCCCGGTAGTCCTCCAGAAGCTCAGCGTCTGAACCCAGGTTCAGATCGGAAAGGTCACCGGGATAGCTTTCGATCAGGCGGATCTCCTCGTAGGGGAGTCCTTCCATCCGAAGATCCACACCGTATTCGTTTTTCATGCGGTACTGGAACACATCAAACTGCAGTGTACCCACAACGCCTACGATCACTTCTTCCATACCGGAATTGGGTACTTTGAAGATCTGAATGGCACCTTCCTGGGCGATCTGCTCTGTGCCCTTAACGAACTGCTTGCGCTTCATGGAATCTTTCGCGGATACCCGGCTGAAATGCTCCGGAGCGAAGGTAGGGATGCCGGAGTACAGGAACTTCTTAGAGGGCACGGTGATGGTGTCGCCAATGGCAAAAATGCCCGGGTCAAATACACCGATCACATCGCCTGCATAGGCTTCTTCCACGATCTCACGCTCGGCGGCCATCAGCTGCTGAGGCTGAGAAAGGCGCATTTTCTTGCCGCCCTGCATGTGGTAATATTCGGTATCCCGCTGGAATTTGCCGGAGCAGATCCGCATAAAGGCAAGACGGTCCCGGTGTGCCTTGTTCATATTGGCCTGGATCTTGAAAACAAAGGCAGAAAAATCCGGGCTAAAGGCATCAATCTCACCGCAATCGGCAGTACGGGAAAGGGGAGGCGGGGTCAGCTGCAAAAATGCCTCCAGGAAGGGCTCAATACCAAAATTGGTCAGTGCAGAGCCGAAAAACACCGGGCTGAGTGTACCGTTGCGCACGGCCTCGATATCCATTTCACGGCCGGCAGACAGAAGCTCCACGTCATCGATCAGCTGCTGATGCTTCTGCTCACTGTCCAGAAGGGCAGCCACCTGGGTATCGTAAAGATCTACAGCCAGCTTGTCTGCCTTGGACTTGCCGCCCAATCCGGAGAAAAACAGAAGCTGGCTGTTTTCTCTGTCATAAACGCCCTTGAAATCCTTGCCGCAGCCAATGGGCCAGTTCATGGCATAGGTCTCAATGCCCAGCTCCCGTTCCACTTCGTCCAGAAGGTCAAAGGGATCCTGGGTCTCCCGGTCCATCTTGTTGATAAAGGTGAAGATGGGGATGTGGCGCATGGCGCAGACCTTAAACAGCTTTCTGGTCTGGGGCTCGACACCCTTTGCCCCGTCAATGACCATGACGGCAGCGTCAGCGGCCATCAGTGTCCGGTAGGTATCCTCGGAGAAGTCCTGGTGACCGGGGGTATCCAGGATGTTGATGCAGAAGCCACCGTACTGGAACTGCATCACAGAAGAGGTGACGGAAATACCACGCTGCTTCTCGATCTCCATCCAGTCGGAGGTGGCAGCCCGGGAATTCTTTTTTCCCTTGACGACACCGGCCTGGGCAATGGCACCGCCGTAGAGCAGGAATTTTTCAGTTAATGTAGTTTTACCGGCGTCGGGGTGGGATATGATGGCAAAGGTCCGGCGGCGGCTGATCTCTTGTTCTAAGGTTGACATAACATTTCCTCCAATATATTTGATATTCAAGATAAAGGAGGGATGCTACGGAAATGTATGGAAAATCATAGTATCCTCCAAAGGGAATGAAATCAATTTAGTTTACCACATTTTCTCAGACTTTACAAGTGGCAGATGACAAAGGAAAAAAGGGAATTTTGTGTTACAATACAGATAGTGTTTGCGTCTTATTGGTTAGAAAGGCCTTTCGGAAAGGGGATGCCCATGACGGACGAGAGAATCATAGAATTATTTCATAAACGGGATGAGCAGGCGATCCGGGAAAGCATGAATGCCTACGGCCCATACTGCCGCAGCGTGGCAGCGGGGATCCTGCAGGACCCGGCAGATGTGGAGGAGGCAGTGGCTGACACATGGTTGGCGGCATGGGATGCGATCCCCCCGCACCATCCTGCCCACCTGCGGTTGTTTCTGGGGCGGATCGCCAGAAATTGTGCCATCAGCATCTGGCGCAGGGACAATGCCCGCCGCCGGGGCGGTGGACAGCTGCCCATTGCCCTGGAGGAGCTGGGAGATTGTGCTGCACCGGAAACCTCTGCGGAGCAGCAGGTGGACGGCTGGGAACTTTCCCGGAGCATATCTGCTTTTTTGAAAACAGAGCCTGTCACCAGGCGAAAAGTATTTGTGCGCAGATACTTCTATATGGAGGAGCTGTCTGCCATTGCCCACCGCTATGGGCTCAAGGAAACCAATGTGCGCATGATGCTCAGCCGCACCCGGCAAAAGCTGCGCACCTATTTGCAGAAGGAGGGATACATACTATGAAGCGTGATCAGTTGTTGGATGCCATTGGCGGCATCGACGAAGCTTTTTTGCATGAGTCCGAGCAGAGTGCTGTTCGTGGTAAAAAGACCCTGTGGCGTATTGGATTGGTAGCTGCCATTGTGGCGGTTTTGGGAATCACTGCAGCGGCAAGCAGCGGTATTTTCAGCCGGCCGATCAAGGACAGTGACCTTGTTTTTGACCAGACAGCAGCACCCTTTGACATGGATGCCCAGGGAAATATTATCCCCGGAGGGGTGGAAGGACTTAAGGTTACCATGGAGGTGGATCTCAATTCGGAGGTCCCGGAGTGTTTGGAAGAGATCTATCACATGGAGGCACCGGGTCAGTGGCAGACCTACGGCGGCTATGGCGCACCCCACAACCGGTATTGGCTTTGGGGTTGGTTCCAGGATTGGTATCAGGAAGGAAAGCCGGGGCGGATCCGCCTGAGCCAGGAAATAGCCACAAGCTACCGTGCCGGGGATCACTGCGTGGACAGCTTGCTGCGGCTTTCCCAGAAGGACGGTGTCACCACGCAAACCGTTTGTATGGCAGACCTGGAGATGCTGAAGGTTACGATCCCGGAGCTGCCCTGGTATGACGAAGGAGATGGCCATTTGTACTGCGCCGATGGGGAGACCCGGCTTTATTGGACAGACGGAGAATACATTTTGAAGCTGACCTACCCCAACTGGGTGTCCGACGCGGAGGCGGAAGCTATGCTAAAGAGCCTTACCAAAGAGCCGTATATCGAGATCGCACCGGAGGATTACGGCATTGTGGATGCAGATAAGATCAAAAAGCTAAACCCTCTGTTTGAGATCACTGCGGAAAACGGCACCTCGATGGCCAATATTGTCATGGGACAGGGTATGTTTGCTTACGCCAATGGCCGGATTTACTATGGCGGATCCGGGTGTATCTATGCCATCGATCCGAAGTCCGGTGAGGTGACCACCCATGTTCTCAGCAATAAATATTCCCACCCGTATTATCTGTTCGCTACGGAAAACTATATCGGCTATGTCCCGGAGTATGACACCCTGGAGATCCTGCCGTTAGACGGAAAAGGAACGGAAAGAATGGTCTATCAGGGCATCAGCAGTACCCACTTGTACGCCGACGGCATGCAACTTTATACCAACAGCGGTACAGAAATGCTGCAGCGTATCGATCTGCAGACAGGCAGCGTCACGGAGCTGCTGTCGGACGTGAATACCTACTATGTGGACGATACTTACATCTATGCCACCTGCGTGGGCGCAGAGAATGTTTTCCTGCGTAGCCGTAAGGATGTGATCGACTTTGAAAAGATCCCGCTGAGCTTCTACCCCATCAAGGTGCTTGCCGATGGAGAGGACTTGTATTTCTGTGAGGGAGGCGAGGGGAGAAGCTATCAGCTGCTCCACTACCGGGATGGTGTGGAGACGCGCCTGCCCTTCCGTGCCTATGACTACCAGATCCTGGACGGTCATGTGATCTACCGGGATCCGGATACCTCCGGTGCGCTGAAAAGCTATGACCTGCAAACCGGGGAAACCAAGCTTCTGCACGATCGGATGTTTGACTTCTCCATCCTGGAGGGACGGTATATCTGCATGCTTTGCTTCGGTGGGGATGTGCAGGTGTATGACTGGCAGACAGATACATACTTGGAAACTGCAATAGACGACTAATTGCCCGGGGAATCGATCTCATGCACCGCTCCCTGTAGGGGAGGGCCTCTGCGCCCTCCCGAAAAGGTCTGATATACGAATGCACCCAATGTATGGGCGGCAGGTCTGCCGCTCATACATTGGGTGCGCTATTTAAACAGTAATTTATCGGGCAATATTTACAGTAAGGTGGATTGATGAGACAGTACTGTTTTAGTTGTTGGTAGTTACAAAAACAATCTTTTCATCAGACAGAATATCTATTGTGTATTGAATCTCCAGTTCCTTCCAGTCAGTAGGGACCTCGTAGCCAATCACACCCTTGATCTTCTTACCTACAGCAACAGTACCGTCTAACTGGTTTTTTTCGCCTTTTTCCAGTAGAGCACCCATGCTGTAATCACAGGAGTAATCGTCGCAATAGGCATCGAAACTAAGCATAGAGGACACAGCTAATTCATCGGAGGAATTATTTGTGATTTCAAATTCACAAAGCACGAAGACTTTTCCGTCAGCAGGCTTGTTAAAATCGGAGCCGGTGCTTGTGGTGATATCCAAGAAGCTTACGGTTACATCGTTCAGTTCAACAGTATCCCCAAGGCTGAACTCCTGCTTGCCGGTATCTTCGGTTGCCCCTGTGGTGGAATTGCTTACTGGTGTTGTTCCTATCAAAGTAGGCTCATTGCTGCATGCGCATAAACTCAGCAAAAGGAAACAAAGCATAATGGCGGAAACGATCTTCTTCATAATAATACCTCTTTCTTTTATTTGCTAGGACAAAAGTCCTTACAGATATTAATTATAGATGTTTTATATCTAAAAGTCAATAGACGTTTTCTATCTAGGGTAGAATAACGTCGGGGTGATTTAAGTGGAGCTTTCGCTAGGTGAGAAGATCAGAAATCTCCGGGAGGATCGGGATCTTAATCAAACACAGCTTGGTAAGGCGGTAAATATGACGCAACGGAAGATATCCTATATTGAATGCGGGAAATTCGAACCAAGCATAGAAGATATCGTTGCGTTTTGTCACTTTTTTAAGGTGTCCGCGGATTTCCTTTTGGGGATACCTAATGGTTACAGGAAAAAGTAATGTATAATCTTTTGAGAATTGGCGGACATATTACGGTCCCTATATTACAAAAAGGACTCCCTCGGATATGAGGGAGTCCGTATGCTATACAGTAAATGGCTTAGGCCTTGCCGGCGCAGCCCAGGACATTGATCAGCTTGTGGCGGACCAGCTCCTTGATGTTTGCACGGGCGGGCTTCAGATACTCACGGGGATCGAACTTGGAAGGCTCGTCGTTGAAGAACTTACGAATCGTACCGGTCATTGCAAGACGCAGGTCGGAGTCGATGTTGATCTTACAAACGGACAGCTGAGAAGCCTTACGCAGCTGCTCCTCGGGAACACCGATGGCGTTGGGCATCTTGCCGCCGTTGGCGTTGACCATGGCAACATAGTCCTGGGGAACGGAGGAAGAGCCGTGGAGCACGATGGGGAAGCCGGGCAGACGCTTGGTCACCTCTTCCAGCACGTCGAAGCGCAGGGGAGGGGGAACCAGAATGCCCTGCTCGTTGCGGGTGCACTGCTCGGGGGTGAACTTGTAAGCGCCGTGGCTGGTGCCGATGGCAATTGCCAGGGAGTCACAGCCGGTGCGGGTGACGAACTCTTCAACTTCCTCGGGACGGGTGTAGGAAGCAGCCTCAGCAGAGACATTGACCTCGTCCTCGATGCCCGCCAGAGAACCCAGCTCAGCCTCGACAACGACACCGTGGTCGTGTGCGTACTCAACGACCTTCTTGGTGACAGCAATGTTATCTTCGAAGGACATGGAGGAAGCGTCGATCATAACGGAGGTGAAGCCGCCGTCGATGCAGGACTTGCAGGTCTCGAAGCTGTCACCGTGGTCCAGGTGCAGAGCAACGGGGATCTCGGGGCACTCCAGAACAGCAGCCTCAACCAGCTTAACCAGGTAAGTATGGTTAGCGTAGGCACGGGCGCCCTTGGAGACCTGCAGGATCACAGGGGAGTTCTCCTCGCGGCAGGCCTCAGTGATAGCCTGAACGATCTCCATGTTGTTGACATTGAAAGCACCGATGGCATAGCCGCCGTCGTAAGCCTTCTTGAACATTTCAGTTGTGGTTACAAGAGCCATTGTAATCATCCTTTCTCATTTTCGTGGGGGAAGTCCCACATTTTCACATCTATCATTATAGCATAATATTTTTTCATTTCAACATGAATCTTTAATTTGCGGCTTCTATATTTTTAGAGTTAAATATGCAAAAAAGCTATTTACCTTTGGGACGGAATAAGGTATAATCTATGCGTGAATTTATAAATAACGACTGTAAGGAGTGTTTTTATATGAAGCTTTCCCCTCTTCAGCTGGTAAGATACCAGTACAACCCCAAGTTGCCCGGTATGCTCAGAAACGGCATTTCTGAGATCTGCGTGAAAAACGGCAACCCCACCGAAAGCGTTGCGGATCAGGAGAAGATCCAGGCGCTGTTCCCCAATACCTACGGCAAGAATGAGATCACCTTCCAGAAGGGTCAGAACACCGCACCTGTAAAGAAGCAGGTGGTGGGTGTCATTCTCTCCGGCGGCCAGGCCCCCGGCGGTCACAATGTGATCTGTGGCCTGTATGACGCACTGAAGGCAACCAATCAGGAAAATGTTCTTTATGGCTTTAAGGGCGGTCCCAGCGGTCTTTTGGAAGACGACTATGTGATCTTTGATGACGAGTACATCAACCGCTTCCGCAACACCGGCGGCTTTGACATCATCGGCTCCGGCAGAACCAAGCTGGAGACCCAGGAGCAGTTTGCAGTTGTGGCAGAGGTCTGCAAGAAGCACGGCATCAATGCAGTGGTGATCATCGGCGGTGACGACTCCAACACCAATGCAGCTGTTCTGGCAGAGTATTTTGCTGCCCACAATACCGGCATTCAGGTGATCGGCTGCCCCAAGACCATCGACGGTGACCTGAAGAACGAGGACATCGAGTGCTCCTTCGGCTTCGACACCGCAACCAAGACCTACAGTGAGATCATCGGAAACATTGAGCGCGATGCCAACTCCGCCAAGAAGTACTGGCATTTCGTCAAGGTCATGGGCCGCAGCGCCTCCCATGTGGCACTGGAGTGCGCTTTGCAGACCCGTCCCAATGTCTGCCTGATGGGTGAGGAAATTGCGCAGAAGAAGATGGCTCTGGCACAGATCACCAAGTACATTGCAGACTCCGTTGCAGACCGTGCAGCCAAGGGCTGGAACTTCGGCGTTGCCATTATTCCTGAGGGCATTGTGGAGTTTGTTCCCGAGTTCTCTGTGTTGATCGCTGAGATCAATGAGCTGCTGGCAGGCGAGAAGACTGCCCAGTTCAATGCGCTGCCCAGCTGGGAAGCAAAGTATGCATTCATTGAGAGCGGTCTGACCAAGGAATCCATGGCTGTCTTTGCCATTCTGCCCCAGGCAATTCAGCAGCAGCTGTTCCTGGAGCGTGATCCCCACGGCAATGTGCAGGTTTCTCTCATTGAGTCTGAGAAGCTGTTCTCTGCTATGGTCAAGGAGGACCTGGCAAAGCGGAAGGCTGCCGGCACTTACAGCGGCAAGTTCTCCACCCAGCATCACTTCCTGGGCTATGAAGGGCGCTGTGCATTCCCCTCCAATTTCGGTGCGGACTACTGCTACTCCCTGGGCTACAATGCCTTCATGCTGATCCTGTACGGTTACACAGGCTATCTGTCCAAGGTGTCCAACCTGTCCAAGCCTGCTGACCAGTGGGTGGCAGGCGGTATGCCCATCACCAAGATGATGAACATCGAAAGAAGAAACGGCAAGGATAAGCCGGTGATCCGCAAGGCTCTGGTGGAGCTGGACGGCAAGCCCTTCCGGTTCTTCGCTGAGCACAGAGAGCAGTGGGCTGTGGAGACCTGCTATGTCTACCCCGGCGCGATCCAGTACTTTGGACCCAGTGAGGTCTGCGACCTGACTACTGTGACTCTGGCACTGGAAAAGGCCGAATAAACGAAGCGATACACAAAAGAGCGATGCCAAGGGCATCGCTCTTTTTTGCTTAGGGGAATATTGAAAAAGCGGAACTGGTTTTGAAATAAGGGACGGAAATTCGATTGACCGGGGTGCGCTTTTTGTGGATAATATATTCTAGGATCAAGCTACGCTGGGGGGATCCCGGCGGACGGTTCAACTGCTAAAAAATGGGGTGTATGCCCTGGAAAACGAGGTATTGCGATGAAAAAAATACTATGCTTGCTTTTGTGCTTTGCAGCGCTGTTCTCTCTTTTGGCCTGTAATGCGGAACAGACACCTGAGACCACCGAGGCAGTGCAGGAAAAGGACTATTCTGAATTTGCCGGTATTGTTGCCGATCCCAAGACCTGGTATGATACCCTGATGGCAATTCCCGTTGCGACCCCGGATATGTCTGAGGACGAGATCCGTCAGATCTGTGTGGATGCCTTCAAGGCCAATGCATCTTTTGTGTGGACACCTACCAGGGAGATCAAATACAATTTCAACTTGGGAGGAGACGAGTCTGCCATCGTGATCCCCACAGGTATCGCTTATGCCGGTATGTTCTACTGCAACAATATCGCCAAGGGCAATGTTTGGAAGGCCCTGCAGTATTATGATCACGAGACCGGTGTTCTGGATATCGAGGCTATGAACGGCAGCGAACTGGCGGTTCTGTCCAGCGCCTGTGCAAAGAGCGTGGAGTGGGCGCTGGCCCGTGTTTCCAACTCCTTTGACCTGCCGGATATGGGCTCCTATGCGAATCTGATCCAGGTTGGTCCGTATACCTTCCTGCCCGGTCAGTACGGCTTCAGCCATGGCGACGGCACAAAGAATATCATCCGTGACAACGGAGAAGATGTCATGGGGCAGTCCTATGCTGCTATGAAAAAGGCGGATGTGCTGTATTCCTCTTCTTCCTACCATGTGATGATGGCATCTGCAGACCCGGTGGTCGTTACCTTGTCCGACGGACGGATCAATCTGGCGGAAAGCTACATACTGGTCTGCGAGCAGGACGCTGTGGGAACCAAGACTACCAACAAGGATTCCGTGCAGGAAAACGGCAAGACACTGCGTCAGTTGGGCAGCGTGGACAACAAGTACTCCTTCCGTGACTTGATGGATAAGGGCTATCTTCCTCTGACCGTCAAGGAACTGATCGGTCAGGATCCTGTGGAAGAAGGTGAGGCTTGGATCGGCAATGCCAACCAAAAGATCGAAAGCGGCACGGACATGGATGCGAACACCCTGTTCAAAAATAGCCTCTGCTCCAATTATACCATCTGCACTATGGAGATCCAGGTGAAGAACCCTGCCGGAGAAACACTGCTGGCCTACGGCACAGGTCTGCAGACCCAGCCCACCAGCAAAACAGTTACTCTGACAGCAAGCATGATCACAGATGAGGCAAAGGCTTTGGCCGACGGACAGAATACCATCCATGTGATGGTTCGCCTGGCCACCGGCGCACTGCTGGAAGCCTACAGCGGTGTTTTAAAGGTCTCCTGAGAGATCAATAAGTGAATAAAAAACGGTGCGCTTAGGCGGATTCCCGTAGGGATTTACACGGTTTTGAAGGAATCTTTTTCCCCACAGAAAATCCATCGTCCTTGAAATACATACAGTATTCCTGCGTCCTCTGAATATTCCCGTGAGAAAAAATCTTCTCTTCAAAACTGCGAAGCACTCCAAAACGAGGGATTTTTCTGCAAGGCAAGAAAAAAATACCATGGTAAGGCTGACGCCTACCATGGTATTTTTGCGCAGTATTGTGGAAAAATAGCCGGTTTGGAGCGTATAAATCCCTATGGGAATCCGCCTTTTGCGCACCGTTTTTTACAGCTCTTCCAGATAAACCACACCGGGGATCTGACGGACATCGTCGATCACTTCCAGATGGTTCTGCCGCTTTTGCAGCTTAAAAGTGGAGAAGTATGCCCGTGTACCCTCCAGGGTTTCCGAGTCGTGCTCCCGGACGGTATCCCGCACATCAATGTCACGGCTGCGGACCTCCCGAAGAAAATCACCCAGGGCAGTATCCTTGTCCAGTTCGATGTAGACCTCCAGGACCTTCGCCTTGCGGTGCATTTTGTTGTCCATTTTCTGCAGCAGGGTCATGACCACAAATACGGCCAGACCACCGGCAAACGCCCCTTCGTAGAAGCCAACACCCAACGCAAGACCTACACCGGCAGCAGCCCACAGACCGGCTGCGGTGGTCAAACCCTTGATCTGATTGCGCCGGGTCACGATGATCGTACCTGCGCCTAAGAAACCGATGCCGCTGACCACTTGCGCGCCCAGACGCACCGGATCACCGGTACCGTAAACTTGACAGACATACTGGTTGGTCAGCATGATCAGGCATGCGCCTACGCACACCACCATGTATGTACGAAGACCTGCCGGACGGTTTTTCAGCCCGCGCTCCAGGCCAATGAGGCCACCGATAATCACAGCGGCAACGACCCGAAGAATGATCGCCAGATAAGTAACTTCACGAAATCCCATAGAGGAAACCTCCCTTTATTTGTATTGAAGGATACGCGGTGAGTCTGCGGATTATGCCTGCTCCTTGCAAGCCTCCGCTTCCCGGGATTGGCAGGTGAACAGGATCACCTGCTTGCGCTGTGCAGCCTCGGTAAGGACGTCCATGGCAAGGGATAGCCGGGTGTCGTCAAAGCGCACCAGGGCATCGTCCAGTACAAGGGGGGCAGCGGGGGTCAGCTCTTCGGCAACCGCCAGCCGCAGTGCCATATAAAGCTGGTCCACCGTGCCGGAGCTGCGCCATATACCGGTGCGCAGGGTGCTTTCCTCCTGCCGGCCGGCACTGACGGTCAAATCTTCTCCCAGCACGAACCGATCATAATGTGCTCCGGTAAATTTGGAGAACAAAGTCTGGGCCCGTTGAGAGATCCGGGGAGCGAATTTGCGCTGCAGGTCGTTGGCAGCTTCTGCCAGCGTTTGCTGCGCCAAAAGGATCGCCTCATACATATCCGTAAGCTTCCGGATCCGGGCATTTACCTGATCCAGCTGCCGCTGCAGGGCCTCTGCCTGCCCCAGTGCTTCGATCTGTCCCAGGCACTGTCCGTGCTGCGTGTGCAGCTGATGCTGCAATGCGGTAAGCTGTGTCAGCTGCAGCTGCGTTTGTCCGGCATCCAGCGTCAGCGTGTCAGCCACAGTGGGCTGGGCCACAGGCTTGACCATTGCGGCCAGCTGTTGGGCATGCTGCTGCGCCTGCTGATACTGCCGGTAAGCAGCTTCCAAAGAAGTGTGGCAGGCCATGGTTTCCCGCCAACCGTCGATGCATTCACTGATAGTTGCGCCAAAGGTACACTGCTCCACATTCTGCTCAAGGGCAGCCTTGCGCAGCTGCAGATCCTCCGCTTGGGCGCGGTAGCTTTCTGCCTGCCGGTTGTAGGCGGCGACGGCATCTGCATAGCCCTGTGCTGCCGGGATCCACTGCTCCGGCGCAAGCTCCGGATAGCGCCCGGAAACAGCCTCCCGGTCCTTTTTTTGCAGCTTTTGGTTGCGAATATGCAGGTAGAGGAACGCAGCGGCAAATACCGGAAAAGGCAATGCATACAGCCAATTCACGAATACCAATGCCAGCGCAGCCGCGATGCATGCGAATGCGCAGATCAAAAATACCGGGGAGATGGGCTTTTGCAGCATTTCAAAGGCAGACTTGTCACTGCGGGCTTGCTGCAGGGCCTGTTCCGGGGTCATAGCCGGGAAGTAAACGGGGGCTTCCGGTTTCTGGGGCGGAGTGGGAAGCTGCTCTGCCAGCAAGGCCTCCTGCTGGATCTGTAATTCCCCCAATTGCAAAATGCTTTCTTCTGCGGCCTGCTTGGAGGGGAGCTGATCGCATTTTTCCTTCAGTGTCTCGTAGAACTGCTCTGCCTTCCGGCAGGCCTCCTGGGCAAGCTCCACCTGCCGGAAGGCCTTCTGGGCTTCTTCATAAGCAAGGGCATCCCGGTGATTCTCCAGCTGCTTCTGCTGCGCAGCGGCTTCTTCCTGCCGTTGGGCGATCCGCTGCAGCTGAGTTTGGAGGGCCTGCAGCTGCTCCAGCTTGGCGCAGATCCCGTCCCGCTGCGCCTCTGCCTGGGGGAGAAGGCCGGTTTTGTTATGGCGGCAGCGATTTTTCAGGTCCTTAAGCTTTTGCGCCAGATCATCACTGGCACCGCTTTCGTCGCCGGTGGTCACCAGTGCGTTCAGCCTGCGTCGCAGGGATTCGTCCTCGGTCACCGGAAGATCATTGTTGCGGATAAATCCGGCCCGGGTAAAGACGCTCTTTTCCACTCCCAAAAGCAGCTTTCCGCAGTTGGCAGCGGTAAGCTCGGGGATGTCCAGACCGGTGTCTGTTTCATAGGCGCGGAAGTCTCCAAAAACCAACCGCCCCTTGGTGCGGCGTTCAATGGTAATGTTTCTTCCGTTCCAAAGAAGCTCCATGCGGCCGGACATGGGGCTGCCGCTCCAGGGCGCATAGTGTTCTTTGTCTGCAAGAGAGGTCTGGGTGGTTCGTTCCCGGGTGTCGATGCCATAGAGCATGGCAATGAGGAAGGCACACCAGGTGCTTTTTCCCCATTCATTGGGTGCGTGGATCACATTCAGACCGGGCTGCAATGTGAGGGTTTGGTGTTCCAGCTTGCCGAAGGTGGCGGTCATAGAGAGAATCCTCACGGCAGCACCACCTCCTGTCCGTCCAAAAGCTTGCGTGAGATCTCAGCGGCAAGCTGCAGACGCTTTTTGGTTTCTTCGTCAGCGGCTTCCATTGCGCTGCGCAGCCGCTGGAAATAGATGCCCTCAAAGGTGTCCTCCCCGGCACTGCCCCAAATGTCCACAGGGGGTGTGGTCTTATCCCGCAGCTCCAGGTTGGGGAAATGGGCATAGCGCTGCTTCAACGCAGAAAGATCCAGTGGCTGGGAAGTACCGGTCAAAGTGATCCGGTAAAAATCCTCGTTGCCAACCGGCGGCAGCACTGCATCCAGGCTGTCAAAATCAGTCTGCAGATCATAAAATCGGGGAAGTCCCAGGCTGACGAACCGGACAGAAGCAGTATTGTCCAAAGTGACGATCAAAACACCTTTCTCCCCGGTTTCGTCGTAACCCCGGCCCATAGGACATCCCGGCCAGGCGCAAAGGGTCTTGCCTGCCCGGAACTGGTCACCTTTGTGGATGTGACCCAGGGCAAGGTAGTCCAGACCGGACCCTTCCACCTGTGCGGTGGTCACCGGGCAGTAGGGGGAGCTGATCTGGGTGGGATCTCCGTGAAGCACACCCACCGCATAGCGCTGCTCGTGCAGAGGCGTGTGGTCAGCCAGCAGACCGGGACAGTCTATGTCGGTAAAACCGGCGCCGTAAACGCAGCAATCCAGCTCCGGCAGGTCCACGGATTCCATCACCGGATGGGTAAAAATATGGACATTTTCCGGCCATTGCTCAGAAAGCCAGGGACTTTCCGGTCCAATGTGGTCGTGATTGCCGGGGGAAATAAAAACCGGAACACCGGCTTGCTCCAGGGCGTTTTTTACTGCCTGAAGCGTATCAGCAGCATAAGGTCCGTCGAAGAGATCCCCACTGAGCAGCATCATATCGCACTGCTCCTGCTTGCAGATGGCGGTGATCCGCTCTGGGATCTGCTGCATATGGCTGCGCAAAAGCGCTGCCTGCTCCGGGTCCCGGAACAGAAGGGGAGAGTCCAGGTGCCAGTCGGCACTGTGCAGGATCTTAATCATAAATATCCACCCTTTCTACCTGGCGGCATCGGCCCGTATCGGAGTCAACGGTGAAAAGCACAGCTTCCAGCTTGGTGGGGCCTTCGGCCCAGCGGTAGCGTTCTGTCAGATCCCCCCGGAATTTGGCAATGGATAGCCGTGGCTGGATGCCCAAAACAGAATGCTTAGGCCCTGTCATGCCCAAATCGGTGACATAGCCGGTGCCTTGGGGGAGGATCTGGGTGTCTGCTGTGGGAACATGGGTGTGTGTGCCCCATACGGCACTGACTCTGCCGTCGAGCATATAGCCCATGGCCAGCTTTTCAGAGGTGGCTTCTGCGTGGATCTCCACAAAAATCAGTTTTGCTTCCAGACTCTTGAGGATCTTTTCCACAGCCAGGAAGGGGTTGTCCGGGCCGTAATCCATGTTGCAGCGTCCCTGCAGATCGATCACCGCAATGGGACCGCATTTGGAATCAAAAATTCCCCAGCCCTGTCCGGGGGCTTGGGGGGCATAGTTTGCAGGCCGCAGAATACGGCGGTTATCTTCCAGGTAGTCCACCAATTCCCGCTTTCCGAAGGTGTGGTTACCCATAGTGATCACATCGGCACCGGCATCAAAGATATCCTCTGCCTGCTGGGGCGTCAGGCCCACCACTGCGGCATTCTCACCGTTGACGATCACAAAATCCGCACCGGTCTGATTTTTTAAATAACGCAGTGACCGACGCACCCGGTCCATGCCCGGATTGCCCACCACATCACCGACAGCCAAAACCTTAAAATCCATAAAAAGCTCCCTCTAAGCCCTGTTGGGCAAGAAATAATAGTATATTATATAACAGACATCCCATTAATGCAAGCATGGGAAATATATAATTATTCAATGGAAATACCCCTCTTTTTGCTGCTGACCCATTGCATTTTCGCCTGTGACAGGGAAATTATCCACTGAATAGAAAAGCGGGCGTTTCCAGATCCATTGGCGATCCCATTAAGTTAGTATAAGAAGGATATCCCATGCCACCGTAGCGTGGCATGGGATATCTTCGTATAAAGAAAAGTATTGACGGCACGGTTATTCTTTTTCCAGGATAAAGTCACAGATAAGCTTGCCAAAAATGCTGATCCCGTTTTCGTCTGCCTTGCGGACATATGCGCAGTGGGTGCTTTCCATCACCTGTAGCTTTGCGTTTTCGTCAAGACCAAAATGCTGTAATGTGGACATCACCAGCATGGTCTGCTCATAGCGGTTTTTCATATCGTTGTCGGACACGATCACCAGCATCGGAGGATATGTTTCGTCTGTTCCAATATGGTAAAGCGGTGCGGATTCGTCCACGATTACCCGGCGGCTGTCAATGCCCCGTTCCCGCAGCACATTGAAATGGGCGGTGGGTTGGCCTGCATCATGGACAAATCCGGAAATATCCATAGGCGCAAGGCCGTGCTTTGCTAAGTACTTTTTATCAAAGCAGAGCATCTGAGAGAGGTAACCGCCGGCAGAACTGCCGCCTACATAGATGTGGGTAACTTCGCCATAAGTCTTCATGTTTTCAAAGACCCATGCAGTGGCACAGGCTGCATCCTCGATAAACTCCGGATATTTGGCATGGGGATACATTCTGTAATTGGCGCTAACCACAGCAATGCCGTTTGCGGTCAGGTGATGGATGAACAGATCATAACGATTTGCCTTATCTCCACGCTCGATACCACCGCCATGGAAATATAAAAACACGGGAAAACGGTGACATTCCGGCAGATGAATATCCAGGTATTGGTCTGCTTCCTTGCTGTAACAAATATCAGTAATGCTCTTCATCATTGTGCTCCCTTCACTTTTGCATCGTTTTATCGCTGGTATTCAAATTCCATATCATAGATGTTGACCACATCGCCATCCTGAATTCCCAGTTCTTCCAAACGGGTAAACAGACCGCTTTTGCGCAGCTGCAGATCGAAATAGTTCCGGGACTCATAGTCGTCGAAATTGATATTGACGACAAGCCGTTCCAGCCATGCACCGCTGACCACCCAGGTGCTGCCCAGGTGCTCGATCTCAAAGGCAGAGGGATCGGTGACAGGCTCGATGACCTCCACATACTCCGGCTCATAGATGGTTACCGGAGGCAGTGTGCGCAGCTTCTCGGCAATAACGCGCATCAGATTTCGGGTACCCTGAGTGGTTCCTGCGGAGATCTCATACAGCTCGCAGCCTGCAGCCTCCACATGCTGACGCAAACGCTCCAAATTGTCGGATTCCGGCATAAGCAGATCCGTCTTGTTAGCAGCAACGATCATGGGACGGTCGCCCAGGTCAATGCTGTAATTGTGCAGCTCAGCACAGATGGCATCGAAATCCTCCACGGGATCTCTGCCCTCACTGCCGGAAACATCCACAATATGCACCAAAAGCCGGCAGCGGTCGATATGACGCAGGAAATCGTGACCCAGACCTGCGCCTTCGGCAGCGCCCTCGATAATGCCGGGAATATCTGCCATAACGAAGGACACACCCTCATCCACATAGATCACGCCCAGGTTGGGGAACAATGTGGTGAAGTGGTAGTTGGCGATCTTGGGACGGGCATTGCTTGTGACGGAAAGCAGGGTGGACTTGCCCACATTGGGGAAACCCACCAGGCCTACATCTGCCAGCAGCTTCAGCTCCAGGACCACATCCCGCTCCTGGCCAGCAAGACCGGCCTTGGCGAAACGGGGGACCTGGCGGGTAGCGGTGGCATAGTGGGCATTGCCCCAGCCGCCCCGGCCGCCCTTGGCAATAATATGATCCTCGCCTGTGGACATATCCACAATGATCTGATTGGTTTCTGCATCCCGGACCACAGTGCCCCGGGGTACTTGAATGATCAGTGGCTCGCCCCGCTTACCACTCATATTCCGGCCCTGACCGTTTTGTCCTGCCTGGGCAGCGTATTTGCGCTTATAGCGAAAATCCAGCAAGGTGGTCAGATTGTCATTGACCCGCAGGATCACACTACCGCCGTGACCGCCGTCGCCACCGTCAGGACCGCCGGCTGCCACATATTTCTCCCGGTGAAAGGCAACGGCACCGTCACCGCCCCGTCCACCGCAGACGGTAATTCGCACTTTATCTACAAACATAAGAAAACCTCCTTAAAAGGGGAGTGGTTTATACTGTCATAAATTTCTGTTTATGTGAGCAGTATCGTAAAACGCATGTCATTCTGAGCGAGCGGAGCGAGTCGAAGAATCTAAAAGGGAACGGATTCTTCGTCGGGCATGGCCCTCCTCAGAATGACAGCAAAAGTTGGTAGCTTGGTACGCTAAACAGAAATTTATCGCAGTATAGTGATAAGAAAAAGGCTGCTGCATTAGTTTGCAGCAGCCCTTAACAAGCTATACGGTACTTCGTGATTATTGCTCTACAGCGTACACGGAGCACTGACGACGATCCTTACCCTTGCGCTCGAACTTGACAGTACCGTCAATCAGAGCGAACAGAGTGTCATCACTGCCGATACCGACATTGACACCGGGATGGATGTGGGTGCCTCTCTGGCGAACCAGGATGTTGCCAGCCAGAACGAACTGACCGTCAGCACGCTTTACGCCCAGACGCTTAGCCTCGGAATCACGACCGTTCTTGGTAGAACCGCCGCCCTTATGGTGAGCGAAAAACTGAATACCAATCTTCAGCATGGTGTTACACCTCCAAAACTTC
>JAZSER010000061.1:0-17435 GCA_045531815.1 Faecousia sp.
GGATGTTCGATGGCGCACCTATGTAGGGGAGGGTCTCTGCGCCCTCCCGCAAACCGCACCGATTATATCCAGCCGGGTGCGTTCATGTGGCTGGGTAACGGGAAGGGTATCGCATAAAAAGCACTGCCGGAGGGATGCTCCGGCAGTGTGGTTTTTATTATTGTTTTCTTACAGGCCGGCCAGCTTCAGCAGCTCGGGAACCTTTGCTTCCCAGCCCAGTGCCATGATGTGAAGGCCCTGGCAGTAGGGACGGCATTCCTTGATGATCTGTGCTGCGATCTCAACACCGGTGATACCGGCCTTGGCCCGCTCCTTGTCGGCAGCCAGTGCGTCGATCATGTGCTGAGGCACATGGACACCGGCCACATTGTTGTTCATGAATTTGCACATACCTGCAGACTTGGGGATGATCACACCCAGCTGGACAGGCTTGCCAAACTGCTTTGCCTTCTCCATGAAGGAGATGAACTTCTCGGAATCAAACACAGCCTGGGTCTGGAAGTATTCCGCACCGGCCATGACCTTGCGCTCCATCTTGGCAAGCTGTGCGTCCACGCTGTCAGAGCAGGGGGAGACCACAGCGCCCTTGGCAAACTTGGGAGGCTCGCCTACCAGCTCGTTACCGGCCAGGTCGACACCCTTTTCCAGCTGGCATGCGGTGTGCAGCAGGGAAACGGAGTCCAGATCGAAAACGGGCTTTGCACCGGGGTGGTCACCCATGCGGGTGTGGTCGCCGGTAAGGCACAGAATGTTGTCGATGCCCAGCATGGCAGCACCCAGCAGCTCAGACTGCAGCGCAATGCGGTTGCGGTCACGGCAGGTCAGCTGCAGGATGGGGTTCAGGCCGGCATTCTTCATGGCAACGCACACAGGCAGGCTGCCCATACGCATCACAGAGGACTGGTTGTCAGTGACGTTGACAGCGTGGATGCCGCTGAGGTACTCCTTTGCCTCTGCAACCACGTGGCTGCAGTCCGTACCCTTGGGAGGGCCGACTTCTGCAGTGACGACAAACTGACCGTTATCAAATAATTCAGTAATTCTCATATTGTATTACTCCTATAGCCTTTATTTGTTGTAGTCACGCAGCTGAATGGGGCACTTGAGCACGTCCAGGCGGCCCAGCTGCTCCAAACGGCGGTAGATCCGCTCCCAGCCGCAGTCCATATCCGGATCAACCTCGCACTTGCCGTTCTTGGCACCGCCGCACTGACCGTTGATCAGGCTCTTGGAGCAGGCGGTGATGGGGCAGATGCCGCCGGTGAGGTTCAGGTAGCACTGACCGCACTGGCCGCATTCGTGCTCCAGCGGGGTCACGCCCTGGTGACCGGGCAGTGCGATGGTGTCGCAGGCAGCACAGACGCGCTTGCCGGGCAGATAGCCGGCGACGGTCTGCACACCGACACCGCAGGACAGCACCAAAACGGTGTCTGCTGCTTCAATGGCGGCTGCATGCTTTTCCAGACGCAAAGGCAGATTGTCGATGTTACACAGATAATCAGTGGTCAGAACACCGGTGAGCTTGTCGCCCAGACTCTTTTGGAATTCTTCGGCCTCTTTTTCGGGAAAGCGGACTTCCTTACAGCCGTGGCAGTTAATGACAAATACCTTACCCTGTGTCAGAAGGTCCAGTGCTTCTTTGGATTTCAGTTCGGTGATCAGCATATTACTTCATCCCCCTTACTGCATTTTTGCCCGCCCGGATCTTGGTGACCAGGGGGATCTTGGAGGAGCAGATGTATTCACAGCAGCGGCACTCCATGCAGTCCATCACGTTCTGCTGCTTCATGCCTTCCCAGTTTTCTGTGTCTGCGTACTTGGCATAGTACAGGGGCTTGAGCTCCATGGGGCAAACATCCACGCAGCGGCCGCACTTGATGCAGGCTACTTCCTGGCTGGGATCTGTGTTGATGGCGATAATGCCGTTGGAGCCCTTCATAATGGGAGCTTCCAGGGTGTTCTGGACAAAGCCCATCATGGGGCCGCCGGCCTTGACGGTGGCGGTGGGGTCGGTGATGCCGCCGCAGTGTGCCACCAGCTCCTGTGCCGGAGTACCGATGCGGACCAGGAAATTGCCGGGCTCCTTGATGTACTCACCGGTAACGGTGGTCAGACGCCGGATCAGAGGCATGCCGGTCTTGATGGCATCGGCAATGGCCTTGGTGGTGCTGACGTTGCCTACAACGCAGCCTACATCCGCAGGCAGACCGCCGCTGGGCACCATTCTGCCGGTGACACGCTTAATGAGCATTTTTTCGGCACCCTGGGGGTACTTGGTCCGGGCAGCGCAGACCTCGATGTTTTCAAAAGCTGCGGTTTTTTCCTTCAGAAGGGCGATGGCATCGGGCTTGTTGTCCTCAATGACGATCACACCCTTTTGGGCATCCACAGTCTTCATCATGGCCTGCAGACCGAAGATCACATCGTCTGCAAAGTTAAGAAGCAGCTGATGGTCAGCGGTGAGGTAGGGCTCACATTCACAGCCGTTGAGCAGCACATACTCAATGGGCTTGCCGGGCTTCAGCTTGACATAGGTGGGGAAGCCTGCACCGCCCATACCCACGATGCCGGCATTCTTAACGATCTCAATGATCTCGTCGGGGCTGAGGGCGTCCAGCTCACCGTGGGGCTGCACGGACTCGTGCAGCAGGTCCTTGCCGTCGTTTTCGATAACGACGCTCAGACAGCTGCCCCGGTTTGCGTGGGGGCGGTCTTCGATGGCCACCACCGTGCCGCTGACAGAAGCGTGGACAGGGGCGCTGATGAAGCCGGCAGCTTCGCCGATCAGCTGACCCATCTTCACATAGTCACCCACCTGCACCACCGGGTTGGCAGGTGCGCCCAAATGCATGGACATGGGGATCACAGCGGTCTTGGGAGCGGGGAAGGTCACAAGGGCCTTATCCTCGGACAGCTCCTTATGCTCAGACGGATGCACACCGCCGTAGTAGCCGGCAAAGCGCATATCCCGGATCTTTGCTACATATTCTGCCACCAGCTTGTGGCTGACCTTGCTGTAGTCGCGCAGCTGGATCGGCTGTGCGGTCAGCTCACCGAGGCGGTCCTGGGCTGCCAGCCGCTGCTGGATCTTTTCCCAGGCGCACTCCTTGTCGGGGCTTACCTCGCACTTGCCGTTCTTGGCACCGCCGCACTGACCGTTCACCAGGCTCTTGGAGCAATCCACGATGGGGCAGATGCCGCCGGTGATGTTCAGATAGCACTGGGCGCAGGCGTCGCAGGCCTTGTTGGTCAGCGCCATGCCGTGATAGCCGGTGTAGTTGATGGAGTCCGCAGCTGCGAATACCGGCAGCTTCACCACATCGGCAACGGTCTGGATGCCCAGACCGCAGCTGATCACAAAGACAGCCTTGATGCCTTCGGGGATCATCTGGGGGAGCTTGGACTCTGCCTTGAACTTGTTGCAGAGGAAGTCGGCCCGGGCGGAACCGGTGATGTGCTTGCCTTCTGCTGCGGCAATGTCCAGGAATTCGTCCAGTTCAGGCTCTTCCAGGGTGGTAAATTCTTTGAAGCACTTGTTGCAGGAGATGACGAAGATATCGTCGGCCTGTGCCAGAAGCGGCTTCAGCTCCTCTACAGGCTTTAAGGTGTACTTGGTGTAGTTTTCCAATTCCTCACCTTCCTTGGGTGTTATATTGTTACAAAGTCGTGAGCAATTATAACACAGAGCTTTCTAAATTTCCACCATATTTTACATATTTATATAAAAATATAGTTGTATCGATTTGAAAGTACGGAAAAAGCGCTTCTGAAAATCTGTTTCGCTGGATTTTTCTTGAAAAGACGGCACTTTCAGAGAAAAGAAATTTGAAACTTTCAGAGAAAAGAAATTTGAAAAGATGGTTGAAATAAAAGAGAATCTGTGCTACAATGCAGGGTGACTATGGGCGGAGGATGCCCTTAGCGCGATTTTTATTTCAACAGGAGGTGTGATATGCCTCATACCATAGCTGTCGCCGGCAAGGGCGGCGTAGGCAAAACAACTACCTGCGGCATGCTCATCGACTATCTGTGCCAGAAGGGCCAGGGCCCGGTGCTGGTGGTGGATGCCGATGCCAACTCCAACCTAAATGAGGTCCTGGGTGTGGAGGTAGAGACCAGCCTTGGCGCGATCCGTGAGGAGATGGCCCAGGCGGAGCTGAAGGGTACGATCCCTTCCGGCATGACCAAAGCGGACTATGCCGAATTCAAGTTTAACTCGGCGCTGATCGAGGAAGACGATTTCGATATGCTGGTCATGGGCAGGACCCAGGGCAAGGGCTGCTATTGCTTTGTCAACGGTGTCCTGAAGACCCAGGTGGACAAGTATGCCAAGAACTACAAGTATATCGTTATGGACAATGAAGCAGGCCTTGAGCATGTGGCCCGGGGAACCCTTCCCCAGGTGGACACCATGCTTCTGATCTCCGATTGCTCCCGCAGAGGCATCCAGGCAGCGGCAAGAGTTGCCGAGATGGTGCAGGAGCTGGAGCTGAAGCCCGGTAAAATGGGCCTGATCGTTAACCGTGCGCCCGGCGGTGTGCTGGACGAGGGTGTCCGGGCTGAGATCACGAAGCAGGGCTTGGAGCTTCTGGGTGTTCTGCCCCAGGATGACGGTGTTTACCGCTGCGATTGCGACGGTGAGCCCTCTGCCAAGCTGCCGGAAAGCAATCCGGTGAAGGTTGCCCTGAAGGGCATTATGCAGTCCCTGGGACTGTAAAAATCTTGTTAATAAATTTATTTATTATAAAAAAACCAATCAAGGGGGAAAACAATTATGTCTTTTGTACCTAAGACGCAGCCCTTCAGCGGCAAGATCAATGCCGTGACCCTGGGCACCGGCGACAAGGCAATCGTCATCGGTGGTCAGAACGTGCTGCCGTTCTACACCTTCGATGCGCCCATTGAGAACGCACCGAAGATCGGTGTCGAGATCTCCGATGCCGCTGAGTCCTGGGATGTGCCCGGTCTGGTAGAGTTCTACGCAGGCTGCACCACCATGGCTGAGCGCGCAAAGAAGGCCGAGACCATGGAAGGCGCAGATTTCATCTGCCTGAATTTTGAGTCCGCTGATCCCAACGGCGCTGATCGCTCCGTGGAGGATTGCGTAGCCGACGCAAAGGCTGTTGCAGAAGCTGTCTCCATGCCCATCGTTGTCATGGGCTGCAAGAACATGGAGAAGGACGGCAAGCTGTTCTCCGCCATTGCAGAGGCTCTGCAGGGCAAGAACATCCTGGTCATGTCCGCAAAGAACGAGGACTACAAGACCGTCGGTGCTTCCGTTGCTCTGGCTGGCGGCCAGAAGGTGGGCGCTGAGACCGCTGACGACATCAACCTGGCAAAGCAGCTGAACATCATGCTCAAGGGCCTGAATGTTCCCGCTGAGTCCATCGTGATGAACATCGGTACCGCTGCTGTGGGCTACGGCTACGAGTACGTTGCTTCTACTCTGGACCGCGTTCGCGACGCTGCTCTGAAGCAGTCCGACGCAGACCTGCAGATGCCCATTGTCGCTCCCGTATCCACCGATACCTGGGGCGTCAAGGAGTCCACTGCTTCCGAAGAGGATGAGCCCGCATGGGTCAGCCGCGAGGAGCGCGGCATCAGCATGGAGATCTCCACTGCTGCTGCAAACCTCACCGGTGGTGCTGACGCTGTGATCATGCGTCATCCTGCTGCCATCGCAACCATCAAGCAGTTCATCAACGAACTGGTGTAATTCGGAAGGAGGATACATATTATGGCTTTGAAAGGTCTGGATATTTTTAAGCTGTCTCCTAAGAAGAACTGTAAGGAGTGCGGCAGCCCCACCTGTATGGCATTCTGCATGAAGGTGGCTCAGGGCGCAGTTGAGATCGACAAGTGCCCCTACTTCTCTGACGAGGCAAAGGCAATGCTCAACGAGCAGACTGCACCTCCCATGAAGACCGTCTCCGTGGGCGAGCACAAGCTGGGCGGCGAGACCGTTATGTTCCGTCATGAGAAGACTCTGGTCAATAAGAACCTGTACGCTGTCTCCGTATGCACCTGCATGGACGAGGCTACCGTAGATGCCAAGCTGGCTGCTGCTACTGTGGTGGACTACGAGCGTATCGGTGAGCGTATGTACGTGGAGTTCATCCAGGTTTCCAACAACCAGGCTGACCCCGCTGTCTATGCTGCTCTTGTTAAGAAGGCAGCTGCTCTGGGCCGTCCTCTGGTCCTGGAGTGCTGGGATGTGGAGTGCGCAAAGGCTGCTCTGGAAGTCTGCGGCAAGGACGTGATCCTGGACGGCGCTACCCCCTCCAACTGGGAAGCTATGAACGAGCTGGCAACCGCCAAGGGCGTTGTGGTGGGCGTTTGGGCTGAGACCATCTCCGACCTGTACGACACCGTCAAGGCTCTGGAAGGCAAGGGCAACAAGAACCTGGTCCTGGATGTCACCGGCAAGACCGCTAAGGAGACCCTGGCCAATGCAGTTCTGGTCCGCCGTACCGCTATCAAGGATGGCGACCGTACCATGGGTTATCCCTCCATCGTGAACCTGGCTAAGCTGACCAAGGGCAACGAGCGCCTGGAGACTGCTTACGCTTCCATCATCGTCATGTCCGGCATGACCTACGCACAGGCTCTGCCTCTGTACGGTCTGCGTCAGAACATCTTCACCGATCCTCAGAAGCCCATGAAGGTGGAGGCTAAGATCTACCCCCTGAACGGTGCTGACGAGAACAGCCCCTGCGTGCTGACTGTTGACTTCGCACTGACCTACTTCCTGGTTTCCGGTGAGCTGGAGCGCTCCAACGCACCTGTGAACCTGATCATCACCGACGCTTCCGGCATGTCTGTTCTGACTGCCTGGGCTGCCGGCAAGCTGTCCTCCACCTCCATCAAGAAGACCTTCGAGGAGCTGGACATCGAGAACAAGATCAAGAACCGCACCCTGATCATCCCTGGCAAGGTTGCCGTTATGAAGGGTGAGATTCAGGAGAAGCTGCCCAACTGGAACGTGGTCGTTGGTACCATGGAAGCTGTGCAGATTCCCAAGTACATGAAGGATAAGGAGTACGAGGCTGCTGCAAGCGCCGCTGCTGCTGAGAATGCTGCAAAGGCTGCTGCAGGTGCTGCTGTTGAGGTCAAGGAGCTGTCCTTCGACGAGCTGCTGGCTACCAAGGTGCCCGCAATCGAGGTCAAGCAGTGGGATGCCCAGTACAAGGGCCACAACCCCGAGTCCCAGACCTTCGTTACCATCGGCGAGCGCATCCACTGCATCGCTCCCTCCATCCGTAAGGCTATGGACGAGCGTGATCCCGAGCCCATCCTGCAGCGTGCATACGAGCAGATCAAGGCCGGCGCTACTTACCTGGATGTGAACATCGGACCTGCTGAGAAGGACGGTCCCGAGCGCATGATGTGGGCTGTCAAGCTGCTGCAGGAGAACTTCAACAACGTTCCTCTGGCACTGGACACCGCAAACATGAAGGCTATCGAGGCTGGTATCAAGGTGTATAACCGCACCAACGGCAAGCCCATCGTCAACTCCGCTGACGCAGGCTCCCGTATCGGCTACATCGACCTGGCTGCTGCCAACGATGCGATCTGTATTGCTCTGTGTTCCGCTGACGGTATTGCTAAGGACAACGAAGAGCGCATGATGCACTGTGACAACATGCTCGAGCGTGGTATGTCCCTGGGCATGGAAGCTACCGACCTGTGGTTCGACCCCCTGTTCCTGGTTGTCAAGGGCATGCAGGACAAGCAGATGGAAGTTCTGGAAGCTATCCGTATGTTCTCTGAGAAGGGCCTGAAGTCCACCGGTGGTCTGTCCAACAACTCCAACGGTGCTCCTAAGGAAGTTCGTCCCATTATGGACGCAACTCTGGTGGCAATGTGCATGATGCAGGGTCTGACCTCTGCCATCGTCAACCCCAACGACCGCCGTCTGATGGAGACCATCAAGTCCTGCGATATCTTCAAGAACAACGTTCTGTACTCCGATTCCTACCTGGATCTGTAATAGAACAAATTCCCCGCAGTGATGCCGGGAGGGAGACACCTCCCTCCCGGCTTTTTGCACATTAGGATATCCCCCCGGTGGGGATAAAGAAACGGGTCTTTCGTTACTGTCATCCTGAGCGACCCCGCAGGGGGAGTCGAAGGATCCGTTTTCTTTAAAGGAGTATATGGATGCACTACTATGTGTATATTTTGACAAGTTCCACGAATGTAACTATGTACATAGGTGTAACAAGTGATTTGCTGCGCAGAGTGTACCATCACAAAAATCACTTGGACCCTGAAAGCTTCACATCAAAATACTGTGTGCATAAATTGGTGTATTTTGAAGAAACCTCAGATGTTAAAGCAGCAATTGCAAGAGAAAAGCAATTAAAAGGTGGCGATGTTCTAAAAAGAACGCTTTGGTTGAGGAAATGAATCCCTGTTGGGAGGATTTGTATCCAATTATATTGGGGGAGACGGATTCTTCGACTCCGGCTTCGCCTCCGCTCTGAATGACATGAGAGAACCCTTTTTGCCAAATAGAGAATAACTTCGTATATTCAGCCATATGGCTTTATATAAATGATTACAATATTTTTGGGAGGAAATACATATGAGCGTTTTAACTGATCTGATCTATGCCGGCAGTAACGCAGTTGCCGGTCTGACCGAAGGTGCTGTCAATGATGCCATCGCAAAATACGGCGCAGACAAGGAGCTTGCATTCCCGGACACTGCCTATTATTTCCCCACCATTTATGCCGCTACCGGTGTAAAAGTCAAGACCCTGGGCGATCTGCCTGCCTGCGTTGGTGTGCTCAAGAGCCTCATCACAAACCAGGAGGACCTGGGCCAGGCGCTCAATGCCGGCCTTGCAACGGCTGTGGGCGCAGAGATCATTGAGGGCCTGAAGTATGCAGAAGGCGGCAATCCCTACGAAAATGAGTCCGGGATCGGCTTTGTGCCTGACCCCATTATCCGCTCTTTGGGTGTTCCTCTGGTTACCGGGGATATTCCCGGTGTGGCTGTGGTGCTGGGTAAGGCGGACGATGCGGCCGATGTTGTCAATGTTGTAAAGGATTACCAATCCAAGGGCATTATGACCTTCCTGGTAGGGGATGTCATCGAGCAGTGCGCCGAAGGCGGTGTCAAGATGGGCCTTGAGTTCCGCGTGATCCCTCTGGGACATGATGTGACCAGCGTGATCCATGTGGTGACAGTGGCTGTCCGTGCTGCGCTGATCTTTGGCAACGTCCAGCCCGGTGACCTGGGCGGCTTGCTTACATACACCAAGGAGCGTGTACCTGCCTTTGTCAACACCTTCGGTGCGCTGAATGAGGTGGTGGTCTCTGCCGGTGCGGGTGCCATTGCCCTGGGCTTCCCTGTCATCGTGGATGTGGACCTGGGTGAAAACCAGGTGCCCGGCGCATTGGAGAGCGTATGCGACCACGGTGACACTGTGAAGAAATCCCTGGAGCTGCGCTCCATCAAGATCAAGGTCAAGGAGCTGCCCATCCCCGTTGCCTTTGCAGCTGCTTTTGAGGGTGAGATCATCCGTAAGGCCGATATGCACAACGAGTTCTGGTCCTCCAAGAACCCCACCGCGGAATTGGTGGTCATGCGGGATATGGCACAGATCGAGGATCATAAGATCACCCTGATCGGTCCGGACCTGCAGGACGCAAAGGAGCTGGCACTGGCAACCTATGTGGAGGTTGCCGGCAAGAAGATGCAGGAGGACTTTGAAAGCGTCATCGAGCGTAAATTCCACGCCTGGTTCAACTATATGGAAGGCGTCATGCACACCGGCCAGCGCAATCAGGTCCGGGTCCGGGTCAGCAATGCTGCCTTTGACAACGGTTTGAGCCTGAAGCATTTTGCTGAGGTCCTGTATGTGATGATCATGGACGAATTTGATGCGGTTGTGGATAAGTGCCAGGTCACCCTGATCACCGATCCTGTGGAAGCAGGCAAATTCCGGGATGAGGTGGCAATGCCCCGGTATGCCGCAAGGGATGCCCGGTTGGAGAGCCTGACCGACGAGGCGGTAGACCGCTACTATACCTGCATCCTGTGCCAGAGCTTTGCACCTGCCCATTGCTGCGTGGTCACCCCGGAGCGCCTGGGTCTGTGCGGTGCGGTTTCCTGGCTGGATGCCAAGGCAACCAACGAGCTGGATCCCAACGGTCCTTGCCAGCCCATCTTCAAGGAGGGCTGCACCGATGCGCGTACCGGCCGCTTTGAGACCGTGGATAAGGCCATTACCGATGCCACCCACGGTGCTGTAGAGACCGTCACCCTGTATTCCATCCTGGAAGACCCCATGACCTCCTGCGGCTGCTTCGAGTGTATTTGCGGCATTGAGCCCATGAGCAACGGCTTCATCGTGGTCAACCGTGAGTTCTCCGGCATGACACCTGCAGGCATGACCTTCGGCGAGTTGGCAAGCTGCACCGGTGGCGGTGTCCAGACTCCCGGCTATATGGGCCACGGCAGACACTTTATTTCCTCCAAGAAGTTCATTGCAGCGGAAGGCGGCATTGAGCGGATCGTTTGGATGCCCAAGGAGCTGAAGGACGATGTGGCGGAAAGACTGAATAAGACAGCCAAGGAGCTCTACGGCATTGAAAACTTTACCGATCTTGTGGCAGACGAGACCGTTACCACCGACGGTGAGGAGCTGCTGAACTGGCTGACAGAGAAGAACCACCCTGTCCTGGGCATGGAGCCTCTGCTGTAAAATTCAAGATAAAAAGTCGAAAATGAAATCGCCTGGCTGACTATGATCACAGCCAGCCAGGCGCTTATTTTATCACAGTTTCCACGAAGCACTGTTGTAGTGGCCGATGTGGGCATCGGCCACTAGCTATGAGATTATGAGAGGATCTTTTAAGCATGAAAGTAACCTTCCAAATTGAGGGCGGAAGCCCTGTTCAAATTGAATGTAATGCCGGTGATAACCTGCTGGAGCTGGCGCGCCGCGCCAATGTGGCCATTGATGCCCCCTGTTCCGGCAATGGCTCCTGCGGCAAGTGCCGGGTCAAGCTCATTGAGGGAGAGGTGGAATCCATCCCCTCCCGGCATATCACCGACTCAGAATATGAAGCCGGCTGGCGGCTGAGCTGCAACAGTAAGGTAACAGGGGATTGCACTGTGTTTGTTCCGGACATTGCCAGTGCCTACCAGAGCCGGATGAAGACCGCAGACCTGTCCTCTCCGGAAGAAATTGCCATCTTTAAGGATGCCCAGGCGGCCGTGCAGGCCAGCGGCATCGCCTTTGAGAACAATTGCCGTGGGCTGGTGCTGACCTTGTCTGAGCCTACGGCAGACGACACCATGCCGGATGTGGAGCGGCTTCAGTGGGCCATCCAGGCACAGCTGGGCGTGGAGAAGGTGGAAGTGCCTTTCTGCGTCATGGTGAAGCTGGCAACGGTCCTGCGTGAGAACAACTGGCAGGTCTGCGTCAAGGGCGAGCTGAAAGAAAATACCTTCCGGTGCATGGAGATCTGCGGGGCGGAGGATACGAAGATCGTTGGCTGCGCCATCGATATCGGCACCACCACCGTATCCATGGTACTGGTGGACCTGGCCAGCGGCGAGCTGCTGGCCAAGGGCTCTTCCGGCAACGGACAGATCCGCTACGGTGCGGATGTGATCAACCGGATCATTGAGCAGAGCAGACCCGATGGCAAGAAGAAGCTGCAGGATGCCATTATCAAGGAGACCCTGACTCCCATCATTGCCAACCTGTGCCGCAGTGCAGGCATCAGCGCCCGGTCGATCCTGCGGCTGTGTATCGGTGCCAACACCACCATGAACCATCTGCTGGTGGGCGTGGATGCCGACCCGGTCCGTATGGACCCCTATATTCCCAGCTTCTTCGGCTGGGACGGCCTGCAGGCACAGGATCTGCACCTGTGCGCAAATCCCCTGGCACCGGTGATCATTGCACCCAATATCGGCTCATATGTAGGCGGTGACATCACTGCTGGTACCCTGGCCTCCATGATTTGGGACAAGGATGAAATGAGCCTGTTTATCGATCTGGGAACCAACGGTGAGCTGGTGTTCGGCAACCGGGATTTCCTCATGAGCTGTGCCTGCTCCGCAGGCCCTGCCTTTGAAGGCGGTGACATCTCCTGTGGCATGCGCGCCACAGACGGTGCCATTGAGGCGGTAACCATTGATAAGGAGACCATGGAGCCTGTGTTGACCATCGTGGGTGAAGCAGACCAGAAGCCTGTTGGCATCTGCGGCAGCGGCATCATTGATATTATTTCTGAGCTGTTCCGCTGCGGCATCATCAATGCCAAGGGCCTGTTCGCCCGGGAGGGAGTGCGGGTCAAGCGGGATCAGCACGGCATGGGCCGGTATGTGCTGGCGGAGGCAGCCCAGTCGGAAACCGGCAGAGAGATCTCCATCAATGAGGTGGACATCGATAATTTCATCCGCGCCAAGGGCGCGATCTTCTCTGCCATCGATACCCTGCTGCAGAGCGTGGACATGACAGTGGATTGCATTGATAAGGTCTATGTCGCCGGCGGCATCGGCTCCGGGATCAATATGAAGAACGCGGTGAATATCGGCATGCTGCCGGATGTGGAGCTGGAAAAATTCCACTATATCGGAAACTCTTCCCTGACCGGTGCATACGCTATGGTCATGAGCACAGAGGCGGCAGATAAGTGCCATGAGGTGGGGGCAAATATGACCTACCTGGAGCTTTCCACCTATCCGGGGTATATGGACAGCTTTGTGGCAGCCTGCTTCCTGCCGCATACCAACGCCAGCCTGTTCCCCAACAGCAAGCAGGAGATGTAATATGCAAATAGAAAATCACAAGGAAGAAGTACCTTTTTCCTACTATGAAGAGAAATTTTCCGCCCTTGAGCCCCAGGAGGCAGTGCACCGCCTGGGTGATGTGAAATGGGACGGAAAGGAATTTTATGTTAACCTGTTAGGCAGGGAATACGCCATCTCCCACCCCGGGTATGCCATCCGGGCAACGGACGGCGGCGGGATTCCGCCTCTGCCCTGCCAGACCTTCCTGCTGCGGTATCTGCTGGAGAGCAAGCAGGTCAGCTGGAATGGCACCTGGAAGACATTTCGGGAGATGCCCTGGGGGGAAATGTACATCAAGCCCTACACCGGCAGAGTCCTGACCCGGGCAGCCTTTACCTTTGGAACCCGGGTGGCGGCATTCCGGGCTGCCTGCGAGAAAATGGGCGCGCAGCCGCTGCAGCATGGCGATGCCGGCTACCAGTTTGATTTCATTGGCGGATATGCCATCCAGATCCTGGTCTGGGAGGGGGACGAGGAATTCCCGCCCAATGCCCAGGTGATCTACTCGGATAACTTTGCGGAGGGTTTTGCAGCGGAGGACCGGGTAGTTGCCGGAGATATCCTTATTTCCACAATTAAGGGAAATATGTAAAAGCACCTTGTCATTGCCACACCGGTGACTGTCTCACCGGTGTGGCAATCTCATAGAAAAAGGCTGTTTTTTGAGATTCCCAAGGCAGTGTGCGCACTGGCTTGGAATGCCAATTTTCATATATACTGCCAGCGGATCATGCTTTATTTTTATTGATTTCTTATCAATTTGTGGTAGAATTTATTTATGGGCAGCCGCCCAAAGAAAGGTTTGATATACATGTACACCATAAATGCGCTGTACGACTTGTCCCACACCCTAGCGAAGGACTACCTTAGTGGGTTTTCTTACCCCTGGGAGGCTTTGCAGGGCATCAAGGATGCAATCGTTACCATCGGGCAGAGTTTGGGTGAGGAGTACACGCAGATCTCGGCGCAGGTTTGGGTACACCGCAGTGCTACGGTTGCACCCAGCGCCTATATCGGTGCGCCCTGTATCATCGGTGCAGGCACGGAAGTGCGCCACTGCGCCTATATCCGCGGCAGCGCGCTGGTGGGAGAAAACTGTGTGGTGGGTAACTCTACGGAGCTGAAGAATGTGATCCTGTTTGACAATGTGCAGGTACCTCATTACAATTATGTGGGGGACAGCATATTGGGCTACAAGTCCCACATGGGTGCCGGCTCCATCACATCCAATGTAAAAAGCGATAAGTCCCTGGTGGTGATCCATGGACAAACCCAGATCCCTACCGGGATCAAAAAGGTAGGCGCCATGCTGGGCGATCATGTGGAGATCGGCTGCAACAGTGTGCTGAATCCCGGCACGGTGATCGGCAGAAATTCCTCGGTATATCCCACCAGCTGTGTCCGGGGCGTGGTGCCGGAGAACAGCATTTACAAGAGGGACGATGTGATCGTGAACAAACAATAGATTGCATACCGCCGCCCCTGTGGAGGCACCTTCTCCGGGGGGAAGATATTGGCTTGCAATCAAAACGGAAAGGATTCTATGTATGGGTAAGTATTTTGGTACCGATGGCTTCCGTGGAGAAGCCAATGCGAATCTGACGGCAGACCATGCGTTTCAGGTCGGCAGATTCCTGGGTTGGTATTATTCGGAACAGAAGCGCCGCTCCGGCTGCAGTGAGCGGGCAAAGGTGGTGATCGGCAAGGATACCCGCCGGTCCAGCTATATGTTTGAGTATTCTCTGGCGGCCGGTATCACGGCCTCCGGTGCAGATGCCTATCTGCTGCATGTCACCACAACACCCTCTGTGGCATATGTCACACGGATGGACGATTTTGATTGCGGTGTGATGATCTCTGCCAGCCACAATCCCTTCTACGACAACGGCATCAAGCTGCTCAATTGCTTTGGTGAGAAGATGGAGCAGAATGTCATTGACCTGGTGGAAGCCTATTTGGATGGCAAGGTGGAGGTCTTCGGGCAGGTCTATACACAGATCCCCTTTGCGCTGAAAGAGAACATCGGAAGAACCGTGGACTATGAGGCTGGCAGAAACCGGTATGTTGGCTATCTGATCTCCCTGGGCAAGTTCTCCTTCAAGGGCAAGCGCGTGGGCCTGGACTGCGCCAATGGCTCTGCCTGGAACATTGCAAAAAGCGTCTTTGATGCCCTGGGTGCCAAGACCTATGTTTTGGGGAATCAGCCCAACGGCATGAACATCAATGAGGACTCCGGCTCTACCCACATTGAGCAGCTGCAGAAGTATGTGGTGGAAAATGAGCTGGATATTGGCTTTGCGTATGATGGCGATGCTGACCGCTGCCTGTGTGTGGACGAGAAGGGCAATGTGATCACCGGTGACCATATTTTGTACCTGCTGGGTATGTATATGAAGGAAAGCGGTGAACTGGAGAACAACACAGTGGTCACCACAGTCATGTCCAATTTTGGCTTGTATAAGGCCTTTGACCGGGTAGGCATTGAGTATGCAAAGACCAAGGTTGGCGACAAGTATGTCTATGAGCATATGGTGAAAAACGGTTGCCAGCTGGGTGGTGAGCAGAGCGGACATATCATCATTTCCAAGTATGCTACCACCGGTGACGGCCTGCTGACCAGCCTGAAGGTGATGGAGGTGCTGATGGAGCGTAAAGTCAGCGCATCTGAGCTTTGCCGGGATCTGGTGATCTATCCCCA
The DNA here is from genome assembly GCA_045531815.1 of Faecousia sp. Lineage (GTDB taxonomy): Bacteria > Bacillota > Clostridia > Oscillospirales > Oscillospiraceae > Faecousia. Next base: position 15,515 of record JAZSER010000061.1, read on the forward strand.
GGTGCTGAAAAATGTGCGGGTGCAGGATAAAGCAGCCGCACAGAACGACCCCGCAGTGCAGGCTGCGGTATCGGCAGTGGCAGAAAAGCTGGGTCAGACCGGCCGAATCCTGGTCCGGGAGTCCGGAACAGAGCCGCTGATCCGTGTTATGGTGGAAGCCCAGAGCCGGGAGGAATGCCAGGCCTGTGTAGACAGCGTGGTGGATGTGATCTGCCGCCAGGGCCACGCCAGAGTATAACGATCCTGATCTAAAATTCCCCTGCCAAAGCGGCCAATGTCATTAAGTTAAGAAAAGCTGGACTTCACAGAAATGTGGAGTCCATTTTTTTGTAACCATTTTCAAAAAAACACTTGACAAACAAGGGAAAATGTGCGGCCTTTTTGCTAATTGCGATTAGCAAAAAGCCCTTTGTAATTAGAGGTGTTCCCCCCACCGAAAATTACAAGGAGGTTTTCCGGATGTTAGATAAAATTAGCATCGTGAAGAAGAAGCTGATGGAAGCAATTATCCAGCTTTGCGAGGTATCATGGATGTTTGTAAAGGACCCTAAACGCGATTTCACAAAGAAAAGAAAACTGCCCTTTGATAAAGTCATATCCTTTCTGTTGGCTATGGAAGGCGGCACACTTACGACAGAGCTACTGAAATACTTTGGTTATTCTCCCAATATTGCCACCAGTTCTGCATTTGTGCAACAAAGAGGAAAAATCCATCCGTCCGCATTTTCTTCTCTGTTTGATTTATTTGTGCAAAAGACAAATAAAGATCAATATTACAAAGGGCTTCGCTTGCTTGCTGCTGACGGCTCTGATATTCAAATTCCTACCAACCCAAACGATCTGGATTCCCATTTCCCTGCAAAACAAGGGCAATCCGCATACAATCTACTTCACCTTGATGCAATGTTCGATCTGCTCCGGTATACTTATACAGATGCAATTTTGCTCGGTCAGAGAAAAGCGAATGAGCGAAGCTCTCTTTGCGACATGGTTGACCGTTCCTCGATGAAAAACGTTCTCGTTATTGCAGACAGAGGGTATGAAGGCTTTAACCTTATGGCCCATATCCAGGAAAAAGGCTGGCGGTTTCTAATTCGTATTCAGGACAGCTCAAATTCAAGAGGAATCGCTGCCGGTTTGGATTTACCGGAAAGTGAAGAGTTCGATCTTTTCGTAGATCTCCATCTAACAACGAAGCAAACAAACGCTGTTAAGACACTGTCCGAAAACAAAAACCAATACAGAATTCTGGCAAATGGTCGTGACTTTGATTATCTTCCCAAAACAAACCGCAAGTTTGATCCGACTGTTTTTTACGAGTTACCCTTTCGCATTGTGCGCTTTCAAATTGCGGACGGTGTATTCGAGACGGTTGTCACCAATCTGGATGTTGTGGATTTCCCACCGGAGGAATTGAAAAAACTCTACAATATGCGCTGGGGCATTGAAACATCTTTCCGGGAATTGAAATACACCGTTGGATTACTCCATTTTCATGCAAAAAAGGTGGAGAACATATACCAGGAGGTCTTTGCCCGACTCATCATGTACAACTTCGCTGAGTTGGTTACCTCGCCCGTAATCATTCAGAAAGCTGACTGTAAGTACGCTTATAAAGCGAACTTCTCTGTCGCGGTACACGTTTGCAGACAATTCTTTCTTGGTAATGTTTCTCCACCAGATGTTGAAGCTCTCATTTGCAAGTATGTTTCTCCTATTCGCCCAGGCAGAAGCAGACCTCGCAATATGACTGTTAAGCACGCAGTTAGCTTCATCTATAGAGTAGCATAAATTCCGTGCTTTTAATAGCTCTTTTTAAGCAGATTTTCCAATCTGCGTACTTGTCATGCCCATTTTATGAAAAAACACCTCCAAAAACAGTTTCCTGTCTTGGAGGTGTTTCGTTCTCTTGTTCCCCTAT
>JAZSER010000085.1:0-33007 GCA_045531815.1 Faecousia sp.
CGGCAGGCACAAAGTCCCATCGCCCAGCGTAAGCCCTGCCCGGAACGCCGCCACATCCTCTGGCCCGGCTGTTCCCTCATGACGGGCATAATAGACCTTCGGCACTTCCTTTTTGGGGGAAATGAGCCGGTGCAGCAGATCTCCGTCATTGGTAAAGAGCAGCAATCCCTCTGTTGCCTTATCCAGCCGCCCCACAGGCTTTACATCCATTCTGCGCAGCTCCGCCGGCAGCAGCTCCATGACCGTAGGGCCTTCGTCCACAGTGGCAGTCACATATCCCGCCGGCTTATTCAGCATTGCCACCACCGTGCCGGATGCTTGCAATGCCGCGCCGTCCAGGCAGATTATCTGCTGCGTTTCATCGATCTTCAGGCTTCCGTCTGCCGTCATTTTGCCATCCACCGTGACCCGGCCGGCCTTTAACATTTGCTTTACCTGGCTGCGGCTGCCCGCACCGCAATCACACAAGAATTTATCCAATCTCTGCATTTCCGGTTCTACCTTTCCTGTTGTATGAATACCCTGTTACTGTGATCAATACTGGGAGGGATCTTTATGATGGTTATGACCGCAAAGGTCAATTTAAAGAAAATCGCCATAATCCTCGCTGCTGCCATAGGTTTGATCCTTGTGACGGTACTGCTGCTGGGACGAGGCAACGAAAGCACACCCACCGTATCCGCAGGCACAGTTTCCGACAACGACAGCCGTGTGCAGTTTCTGCAGGACATGGGTTGGGATGTGACCACATCCCCGGCCGAGTCCGGACAAGTGCGGATCCCCGATACATCCAGCCAGGTTTACGAGCGCTACAACGCGCTGCAGAAAAGCCAGGGCTACGATCTGAATCAATATGCCGGAAAGACCGTGATGCGCTATGTTTACCGCATCAACAACTTCCCCGATGCCACAGACCCGGTTTATGCAACTATCCTGGTCTATAAAAACCAAATCATCGGCGGGGATGTTACCAACACCGGTCCCCATGGCAGTGTTCAGGGATTCAAGATGCTGCCGCAGGCAAAGCTTCCTGCCGCAACAACGCCTTCTTCCGATACCGCCTCGGACACCTGATCTATTTTATCACAGCGGCACTCCCTTGACAAGCATGGTTCTATGTGCTATTCTCTTAGCAAGTTCATAGTGTCCTCAGGGCAGGGTGTAATTCCCGACCGGCGGTAAATAGTAAGTCCGCGAGCGCGCAAGCGCTGAATCGGTGTGATTCCGATACCGACAGTAAAGTCTGGATGAGAGAGGATGCGTTGGTTTTCCGCGCCTTTTTACGCCCTGAGTGTATCTTGGGGCGTATTTTTTATGGATGCGAGGTTTTCCACATGACAGAGCTTTTTACCCAGCTAAAAGACAACCTGGGCTTTGTGATCGCCTGTGTGCTGATCATTGCCGCCATCGCAATTGCCGCCAGGCTGGCAGAGAGGTTCCTGCTGCCCAAGCGCAGCGTATCCGCCACACGGCGCATCTGCATTATCGCAGTTTGCTCTGCCCTGGCTGCTGTGCTGCACATGCTGGATTTCCCGCTTCTTTTCCTGGCACCGGAATTCTACAAGCTGGATTTCTCTGAGCTTCCTGTGATGCTGTGCGGATTCTATTTAGGACCCTCCGCGGCAGTTGCCTGCGAGGCTGTGAAGATCCTCCTCAAGCTGCTGCTTAAAGGAACCAGCACTGCGTTTGTGGGTGACTTTGCCAACTTTGTGGTGGGCTGCTCCCTGGTCCTGCCCGCTGTGATCCTCTATCACATCAAAAAGAGCCGCACCAGCGCGATCCTCGGTCTGGCTGCAGGTACGGTCATTTTGACGATATTCGGCAGTGCCTTTAATGCTGTGTATCTGCTTCCCAAGTTCGCCCAGCTCTTTGAACTGCCCCTGGAGACCATCATTGCCATGGGCGCGAAAATCAACGGAAACATCCATTCGGTGTCCTCCTTTGTCCTGTTAGCCGTTGCGCCGCTGAATCTGATAAAGGGCATTATGATCTCGGTACTGACCATGCTGCTTTACAAGCGGATCGCCCGTCCACTGTTTGGAATCAAATCATAACGAATCCGGCCCCGGAGCATTGCTCCGGGGCCGGCATTTTATTCTTCGTCTACTTCTGCTACAGGAGCTTCCTCTATCGGTGTATCCTCCTCAAGCGTGTCCTCTACAAGGGATTCCTCCGCAACGGTCTGCTGCGCGATCAGCTCCGGCTGCATTGCCACTTCCGGAGTCTTCTGCTCCGGCTTTCGCGGCGGCATGCCCAAGTCCTTTTTTCTGCAGACAAACAGGAATAAAGGCATCAGGACACCAAAGACAATGGACAGAACCAAAAACAGCACTGCACTGTCCGGGTCACAGGACCGGAATACGTCATAAAGGGCAATGTAGGTAAACACCACCATCACGATGCATGTCACCAGGATCGCGCAATAAAGCAGCAGTATCAAGCCCAGCAGCGCGCCCACTGTCACTCCGGCCGCTTCACCGGCAACACCGGACAGCAGGATTCCAAAAGCAATCACCATCAGCACGATCTCCGCACCGATCAGTCCCAGGGAAAGCCCCAGCAGCACTTTGCGGCGGTTGCGGACCTTTCCCTTGCTCACATAGCAATACTGATCCGACAGGCTTCCCATGATCCACAGGCAGCCGATGGGGACCCAGCTGAGCCAGGGATTGCGGATCCCGCGACGCTTCGCCACAGTGTACAGACCCAAGGATTGCAGCACATAGGATGTAACAGAAATTGCCAGCATCAAAAGATACAGCAGCCCCAAAAACACGACCAATACGCCCACAATGCCCGCAATGCCCTCCATGATCGGAGCCAGGCTGTCGGCACCATATCCGTAGCCGTAGTCATACCCATAATCGTAGCCATAGGGTGTCATTCCCATAGTAGCACCTCCATACTATTATTATCATATTTACTATACCACAGCCGCGGTAGCTTTTCAAGAAGAAATGGCACAGCATAAGCTGTGCCATTTCCGGTAATGGATCGTTTCTTTACTTTGCCTTCTTTTCAGCCTTCATAGTCTTGAGCATGGTCTTATAGTTCAGGTAAGCTTCGGTCTTCTTCCACTTGTTCTTACCCAGGATCCACAGAACCACAGCGCCGGCATGCAGCACCCACAGTATGATCACGATGGTGGTGACCGTGCCGATCAGCGGCAGTGCATGGACCTTGATGATGGTATCTGCACCAATGCCGTTCATGGCAGAGGAGTTTGCCAATGCATACAGATTGTGGTGGCATGCCTCCCGCATTGCGCTTACCATCACGGGATCGTTTTCATAAGCAGGCAGCTCATTGTTGATATTGGGCAGCATAGCATCATAGGTAGTCGTTCCGGCCAAGACACCGTCTGCGCCGGTAACCATGGGGGTAATGACATTATCCGTAATGGACATGCCGTTGTTGCCCCACTCGCCCCGCAGGATGTTGGTCATCAGGCCCTTGACACCACCGGACCAAACAGCACCCCAGCGGGTATAGGCGGTCATAACACCGTTGGCACCGCTATGCTCAAAGGCAGCCTGGTAAGCCTTCAGATAGATCTCACGGGCAGCCTGCTCGTTGACCCAGACGCCCAAGCCGATACGGTCCTGCTCAGAATCATTCAGGGCAAAGTGCTTGATGACCACATCCACGCCCTTGTCCTGGATGCCCTTGACCTCAGCAGCGCAGATCGCACCGGAGAGGAAGCCGTCCTCGGAATAATACTCAAAGTTTCTGCCGCCATAGGGCATACGGTGCATATTGGCACCGGGGCCATACAGGCAGGCGACATCTGCTGCCAGGCAGTCGTTACCGATGATATTACCAACCTGGTACATCAGCTCGGTATTGAAGGTTGCAGCCATGACATCTTCAGAAGTAAAAGCAGTGGTCTCCACGCCCAGAGTAGAACCAAACAGTGCAACGGTCAGACCCTGAGGACCGTTCTCGTCACGGGAACCGGGAGCCTGGACAGAGGCTGCGGGCATTCTCCAGTGGAAGCTGTCGCCAATCAGTGCAACCATCTCCTCATAGGTCAGCTGGTCCAGCAGCTGCTCCCACTTGGGATCGTCGTAGGAAAGGCCGATCATCTCAACGAGCTTCAGGCCATTCTGTGCGCCCAGGGTCGGCATCTCAACCGTCTCATAGTCCGCAGGATCGTAGCGCATACGCTGCAGGTCCTTGATCAGCAGCTCGGTCAGCTGCAGGACGATCTGCTGGTCGGAGGGATATGTGCCTTCCCAATCGTTACGGGACAGCCAGGTCACCTTCTGACCCTGTGTGCCTTCATACAGGTTGGGGTCAGCCAGAGACAGCTGATTTTCGATCTGTGTGCCATTGAGGCTGGTAGCATAGCTCTGCGCATCAAAGGCTTCCTGCACATACTGATAGGTCAGTGCAGCATCACCGTCTGCATCCATGCGGCCCTCTGTGCTCTCCACAGTAAAGCCCTTGGCTGCCAGGACATTGTTCACAGCGTTGTGGGCATCGGTAGCAGCTGTCAGGTAGTAGTTGCCGGCATCCAAAATGTAGGTACCTTCTCCGTAGGTATCAAATGCTGCCAGGTCACGCTTTTCTACAGAAACGGTCACCGTCTCGGAAGCACCGGGTTCCAGGACCTCTGTCTTGCCAAAGCCGATCAGCTGCACAGCTGCCTTCTCAACACCGTTGTCGATATCATACTGCGTGTACGGAGACTGGGCATAGATCTGGACGGTCTCCTTGCCTGCCATGTCACCGGAGTTGGTGACCGTCAGGGTCACATCGAACCGGTCTGTCTGCTCGTTGTACACCACTGCCATGTCGCTGTAGGTAAAGCTGGTGTAGCTCAAGCCATGACCGAAGGGGAATGCTACATCGTCACTGTAGGCATAGGTGCCGGCATTGCCGGTGCCCATAACGAAGTCTTCATAACGGGTCTCATAGTACTTGTAGCCTACATAAATGCCTTCCTGATAGATCAGGTAAGTTTCTGCATAATCCGGAATATTGACCCCGTCATAGCCACCGTAGGTCACAGGGATCGCGTTCTTCATTGCAGGCGCAGAGAAGTTATCATAGCAATAGGTATCCACCAGAGAGCCGGAGGGGTTGACCTTGCCTGCCAAAATGTCGGTAACTGCGTTGGTGCCATAAGCGCCCACGCCACCGATCCACAGGCAAGCATCCACGGAATATTCGTTGTCCTTCAGGAAATCCACCTGGAGCGCATTGGAGGTATTGATCAGCACGATAATGGACTTAATCTTGCCGTCAGCCTTCATCTGCGCGGCAGCTGCCATCATATCCTTTTCATTCTGATCCAGCTGCAGGTAATCCTGCTTGGCATCCGCGCCCTCACCGCCAATACGGGAAAGGGTGATGATCACCGCGTCACCGTAAGCTTCGAAGGAATTCTTCACCTCATCGTTGTAGACGCTCCAGGGAGCCTCACCAATGTTGAAAGAGCCCAGAAGCGCAGCAGATTCGCCCTCACCGTAGTCACGGGAATACTGAGCGCCTGCACCGGTGGTGTAGAAGTCCCACAGGGTGGGATTGACTTCGAAGCCGGATTTCTCCAAAGCTACCTTCAGGTTGTCTGCCTTGGAAGCATCCACATTGCCGGAGCCGGTACCACCGTAGACAATATTCACAGAGCTGGTGGACAGGGTGCTGACCTTGGAGCCGTTGGCCAGGGGCAGTGCACCATTGTTCATCAGCAGCGCAGCGCCTTCTGCCTCAACCTGATAGCAGATCTGTGCACCGGCATCCAACCGGTCTGCGTCTTTTTCAAAGTCCAGTTCAAAGTAATTTGCGTTGGGATCTTCATTGATCACATCCCAGAATCTGCCGCCCATCAGCGCAGCCACTGTATTGTCAAACATCTTAACCACTGCAGAAACAGCCGTAAAGATGATAGCAAATACCAGCAGGAAAATGCCCAGTGTTTTCCACAGGGTAACATGCTTGCGCTTGGCTTTCTTGCAGGCTTTTTTGAGCTGCTTCAGCTCAGCCTTTCTTTCGTCCATATGTATCCTCATTTCTGTGCAAACGCACGGTATTTTTGCAGACGGGGTCATCGTCTGCCGTATTTCGCTTTGTTCAGTATAGCATATCCGGGCAAGCAAATCAATAGAGCCTGTCTGCAGTTTTTGTCATTTTCCAACGAAATCAGCAGAAAATGATACCCTTTTCCGGAATTTGTATCCAAAAACCGAAAATTACGCACCCATCATCAGGTGCCTTCCCGGGCTTTGCATAAAATTGCCGGAATGCAAGTGCATTCCGGCAATGGGGTATTTTCTTTTTACTTACTGTACAAGATAGATCTCAAACGCATCGTCCTCGGTCTGTGCATAGATATAGAAATCATCACAGCTATAGCCATAGCCGTAACCTTCGTACCCCTCCAGCAAAGCATTGCCGGAAACGGTATCGATCAGGTCCTCTGTCCAGTCCTCATTGGTTTTCTGCACAAGCCACGGTGCTACCGCATAGCTGCCTTCCAGGACATAGTCGCCATCTGCAAGACAGTAGAACTGCTTTCGGTTGCCATCCGAATCTCTCTTTGCCACCGCAAAGCTGGATTCTTCATAATAGAGCGAATCATCACAGGTGTAGTGCATGATCTCTGTGCCTTCCACATCGATGAGCGTTCTTTCTTCACCGTTTTTCACGATCCAGATGTTTTCGAATCTTTCATCATAGCGAAGGCCCTCTACAGTACCTTCCACCACCTGATTTCCGGCAAAATCGTACACCTTATCATCGCAAAGGATCAGTCTTCCGTATACTGTGAACCAGGAGGGGAACTCTGCAGTGACCACATTTCCCTTGGCATCCAGAAGTACATAGGTAGAATTGCCGCTGTCATACTTGGAGGCGGTGAAGTAGTTTCCTTCCACTCCGGTGGGCTCATAGCCATCTACATCATAGGTAAAGAGCTTATCGCCGTCCTTGTCATAAACAGTACCCTTTTCGTCGTCTTCCACCTGGTAAGTGCCGTTTTCAAAGAGGCTTGCGTCCTCCGGCAGTGCTTTGCCCTGGGCATCGACCTTATGACTCTTCTCATCATCGGTGGTGAACTTTACGTAATTGCCATAGGCAAATGCATAGTAAGGCTGTGTTCCGGTAGCACCGGGAACCTTCTGACCGGTGGTCAGATCGTAGATGTACCAGTTACCCAAGAAGTATGTATCATCCTCATCCGGCATGAAAGAGAATGCCTCATTGGAATAGTACACCAGGGCACCATCCTTGGATTCTGCCGGCTCAGTGACCTCGCATGCCCGGGCAAACCGCTCGTTGAGCACCTCGATGGATGCGTACTGCTGCGGGATCAGTTCTTCGCCGTATGCGTCCACCAGGCCAACCACATTCAGCTCAGAGATCTGCGTTGCATCGGTGGGCAATTTGTCAGCAACGATAAAATAGCCTTCATCTTCATTGCAATAGGTATAGATCGCTCCGGTATCGTTTTTGCCGTCCAGCGTAGCAATGCCCTTAAGCTCATTCTCTGCAGTGTAAATAACACCGCCCTGCTCCAGGCTGACGTAGTCTGCCTGAATGGTGGCAACCTTCTTCAGCCGCAGCTTATCCGGCATGGTCTCATAACGCAGCCCAGCCTGGGGAACTTCCTCGTCCTGTGTTGCTTCAACAGTTGCCTCGGTAGTCGCTTCGGTCTGCTCATCCGAATCCGCAACCGGTGCGTCGTCTGTGGGAATCAGCTGATTCTCAGTGGGTTCCTTTTCCCCGCCCAGGGGCATATCAAAGGGCAGATCAAAAGGAAGATTGCCACAAGCCGTCATGACAGACAACACCATCATAACCGCCAGGGCCAGGGACAGTATTCTCTTTGCTTTCATAAAAATCCTCTTTTCTTTTTTTGATTCCACAGGAAAGTATAGCCCTTTTTTTCAATTTGGTCAAGGGCTTAAAACTTGATAAACCGTTTTGCGAAGCTGCGCGCCACTGTGTATATCGGTCCTTCCAGATCCCGTTTCGCCTCCTTCAGGCAGGTGCGGATCGGGATCCCCTGTGGGCAATGCTGCTCACATTTTCCACAGCCGATACACTGGGAGGCAGCTGCGGAGTTCTGCCGCAGGGTTGTACACATAAAATACTCCCGCAGGCCGGAGAACCACCCCTCCTGGTGATAGCGGTTATAGGCCGCAAAGGTTCCGGGGATATCCACGCCCTTGGGGCAGGGCATGCAATAGCCGCATCCGGTACAGCCCACCTTCATTTTCTCATTGATATACCGAACCACCTGCCGCAGCATTTCCTGGTCATTTTCTCCCAGGTCACCGGGCTGGGTTTGGGATGCCGTTTGCAGATTATCCTGCACCATTTCTTCTGTGTTCATGCCGGACAGCACCACCGTTACCTCCGGCTGATCCCACAGCCAGCGAAACGCCCACTGGGCCGGTGTGTACCGCTGCGGGTATGCCGCCATCCGTTTTTTCGCTTTTTCCGGCAGCTGATTTACCAGCTTGCCGCCCCGCAAAGGCTCCATGATGATCACCGGCAGCCCCTTTGCATGGGCATACTGCAGGCCTCTGCGCCCCGCCTGGGAATGCTCATCCAAGTAATTATACTGGATCTGACAAAAATCCCAATCATACGCATCTACCAGGGCGCAAAAGGTCTCGCTGTTGCCATGATAAGAAAAGCCCACCTGGCGGATCGCTCCGCTGGCCTTCTTCTCTTCCAGCCACTGCTCTATCCCCAGGTCTTTCAGGCGCTGCCAGGTTGCCGTGTCCGTAAGCATGTGCATCAGATAGTAGTCCACATAGTCTGTACGCAGGCGGCGCAATTCCTCTTCAAAAAGCTGATCCAGCTTTTCCCGGCTTTTGATCAGATAATGGGGCAGCTTTGTGGCAATATAAATTTGTTTGCGGATGCCGTTCTTTTCGAAGATCTCACCAATAGCAGCTTCACTGCCGGGATATATGTAGGCAGTATCGTAGTAATTCACACCGCCCCGGAAGGCGGTCATGATCTGCTGCTCCGCCAAAGCCATATCGATCCTGCCTTGCTTTCGCTGAAAGCGCATGCAGCCAAAGCCTAAAATCGAAAGCTTGTTTCCCTGTTTATCCAACCGGTAATTCATAGCCATTCCCCCGGATAAAAAATAATGGGCGCTTCCAGCCGCCCAACATATTCAGTATAGCAAAGCGCAGCTTTCTGTGTCAACGAATTTTTGCGCAGATTGCCGGCTTTCTGCGTTTTGCACGAAGAAATATCGTGCAGTTTGTACAATTTTCCATATTGATTTTCCAATAAAGTTGTGCTAAATTATAGTCAGAAAGGGTGATACCAATGTACTAGGTAACAACCGAAGGACAAATGAAATGTCCAATCAACAGAAAGAGAGGTAACCATTGATGATAGAGCCCAAGAATGAACATAAATGACCCTTGACTGTGAAGAAAAGAAACAGTCAAGGGTCATTTTTTATAGCTCGACCACTGTGCCGGTGGACAGATACTGCAATCTGTCTGCCATTCTTTTTTTCATGGCCGCATACTGCTGCGTGCCGGTGCAGTGCCCGGTATAATACACCGTGGGATAGAAAAGTAATTCTCGGGCCGCCTGGGTGACCATCTCACCCTGGGGCTCCTCTTTGAAAAAGTGAAATCCGCCAACAAGGATATCCGGTCTGAAGTAATCGGCAATATTCAGAATGCCCCGGTGAGAGCAGCCGCTGATCAGGATCCGTTTGCCCGCTTCCTCGATCAGCAGATACTGTTCGTGCAGGAATCTGTCCGGAACACGCTTTCCGTCACACAGCACTGTCAGAGCGGCACTGTTGATGGGTTGTTTTTCCAGAAGGACTCTGCCCGAGATCAGGGTAAGCCCCTCCCCTATTTTCTCCGAATCTCCCGCAAAGCGAAGCCGAGGGCTGGTTTTCAGCGCATCAGACAGACCTATGTAGTCCCCCTGCGAGCCATAGTAGGCCTGCAGGGCACTTTTCTGCAGATACAGCGGTGCTTTGTCGTTTTCAGAAAAGAATCGGCAAAAGCCACCGCTGTGGTCACTGTGGCCATGGGAAAGTACTGCCAGATCCACTGCAGCAAGGTCGATCCCCATTTTGTGGCTGTTGTCTACAAAGGCGCCCGATTCTCCTGCATCAAACAGAATCTTCTGTCCGCAGGCCTCAAGGTACAGGCTCAGCCCGTGCTCTGCATGCAGGTCCGGTGAGCAGCTTTCATTTTCGATCAATACTGCGATCTTCATTCTGTCCCCTCCTTATCTGTTTTTACAGTATAGCACAGGTTTGTCTTTCTTGCAAACCGCTGACTTACATGTTACAATAGCAAAAACAGGAGGTATGTTATGGATCACATTACAAAAGCAGCCGAACTCTTTGAAGGCGGCTATAACTGCGCCCAATCTGTGGCCGTTGCCTTCAGCGATATGACGGGTATGGATGCGGCACTTTCTGCCAGGATGATCAGCGCCTTTGGCGGTGGAATGGGCCGGATGCGGGAGGTTTGCGGTGCGGTCAGTGGGATGCTGACGGTACTGAGTCTTCTTTACGGCTATGACGCCCCAAACCCGGATGCCCAGAAGAAGCTCTATGCCATCGTGCAGGAATTGGCAGATCAGTTCCGTCAGGAGGCCGGTTCTATCATTTGCCGGGAGATCTTAAAGAATCCCCCTTCTGACCCTAAGCCCACCCCCAGGACCGAGGCATTCTACCAAGCGCGTCCCTGTACCCGAATGGTAATGCTTGCCGCCAGCTTGCTGGAGGACTACATTGCCTCTCACCCTGTCAACCACTGATATGCCAAAAACAGCAGGCCTGCAGGCCTGCTGTTTTCTCTTATCGCAGTGTGACGGTCATGAGCATCAGGGTGCTGTTGTTCATTTCCATGTAGTCGGTTTGAATTTTCCCAATGCTATAGGAATAGTATCCAAAGCGATCGATCATCGTATCGTAGTCTTCCTGGGTCACCTTCTGACGGACCGCCACCATGAATTGCATTTGCCCGGCAGCGGCTTTCCGTTCTGCCAGGTGCGCGATTTGGCGGATCTGGGATCCGTCGGTAACCGAGTCGACGATCAGGTCGGCATACAGAAAATCCCGGGAAGGATCGGTGCACTTAGGCCTTCCTTCTTCCTGCTTTAAGTAGGGTTTTGATACGGCCGCATCGGAAAAGGCGAAGAATGCATAGGGGTCGGTGATCGCTTCATCCTTTGTGTCCTCATAGGTGGGGTCAAAATTATAGTATACCCCATCCAGTTCTGCCGCCACCCAGGTGTGTCCGCCCTGCAGTTGCTCCTCGGTGGCCTGCTCGAAGTCCTCATACATGACGCCTATCACCTCACAGCAATCCACACCGATGAGGTTAAACAGCAGATTCAGCATATTGCTGTAGCCGTCACAGACCGTTTTCCCCTTGCAGACAGCGTCGTACAAATAGTCCTCATCCGCCTGGAATTCGTATGCCACATACTCCACATGGTCACACACATAGCGGTACAGATAGCGCATTTTTTCTTCCTGGGTAACACAGGTCTCCGGGATCTGCGCCACAATGCTCCGGCAGACATCCACCGCTTCCATTTTCTTATCCCAGCGCGTACCTGTGAACTGCTCCATCCGCACATGGATCTGCTCACCGATATAATTCGTCGGCCAGGCATGAATATCCTCCCCGTAGTAGTTAAGGCTCTGTTCCAACAGCGGAGAGTCCAGGGCCAACGCTTCCCGGATATAAGAAAAATCCTTGTCATTATCCTCCACATACAGGGTAAAGCCGATATAACGCCTCTCCATCGCATATAGATAGGCATTGTAGATGCAAAGATCCTCCCCGGACAAGGTGTCCCGGAACCAGGTCCCGTTGCAATCGGCATACTGCGATTCATACTCCATAAGCACATCAATGGGAACATAGACCTCCCGGGGCTCTATGCTTTGGGAAAACTTCACAAAGCTTGCTGGGTCTGCCTTGTAGGCCGCCTTCATAGGGTCTTCCGTAGGCGCAGGCTGGGTCGCCTCCGTGGTGGGCTGCACAGACTCCGTTGTGGCTTCGGCTTCTTTCTGTTCACAGCCGCAGAAAATCCCCATCAGCAAAAGAAGCACCGTTAATACTGCCGCTATTTTCATGCTCACCATACCTCCTTTTCGCACCTTTCAGATCCCACAATTTAAGTCTATCACGCACAGACCGCCATGTCAATAGAAAAAGCACTGCCGGAGAAACTCTCCGGCAGTGCCGTTTTTGCTTTTATCAGGCCTTTTCCAGAACGATCAGTGCCAGCTCTGTAGCAGGCAGCTGTGCAGTGATGCGGCCGTTTTCCACGGTCACAGCCAGAGGTCTGGGCTCGGGGTCCAGCTCTGTCAGGATGCTTGCCTTGTAATCGCCTTCCAGCTCAATGGTAACTGTGCCGGACAGGCCGTGCTCATTGGCACAGGCGATCATTGCGCCGTTGTCGATGTTGTAGCGCTTGATCTGTGCGTCCTCGTCCACACCGATCAGACCCACCTGGTCACGGAAGATACCATGGCCATAGCGCTTCAGCCATGCCTTACGCAGGGTGGTGGTCTTGATCAGACGCGCCTGCTGCTCAGCATCTCTGCGGAAGGTGTTGTCGCCTTCCAGGTCATAGCACCAGAAGTAAGAGCCCATGACAAAGGACTTGTACAGCAGGAAGGTGGACTTTCTTGCGATGTGCTCAGCACGCATGCCGGAGTGACGGCGGGGGTTGAGCATATCGGTTAGGATCTGCTTGGGGAAGGTGTACTTGTACATCTCGGTGCAGACGCCTGTGAAGGGCATACGCAGGGTGGAGATCAGCTGTGCGGAAACACCGCTGCCGTAGATATCGCAGCAGCCCTCGTAGAGGATCGCAGCGTCGGGGTTGGCGGCACGCAGCTCGTCCAGCAGCTGCTCATAACCCTTATTCCAAATAGCAGGATTGCCCTTATGGCTCTCGTGCTCAGGATGGTAGCACAGAATTGCAGGAGACATACCCAGCTGATCCAGGTAGACGCTGTCCAGGCCCATTTCCTGGATCATGTAGGTAATATTGCCCACCAAGTCCTCACGCCAGGAAGGATCGTTCATACACAGGGTCGCAAAGTTAATGTCCTTTGCACCGTAGTTCTCGATCTTCAGAGAGCCGTCACGGTTCATGGCGCAGCTCTTCTCGGTGCGGGCCTTGTTCTCGGGATAGCCCACATTACACAGACGGGAGTTGACATAGAAGGTGATATGACCGCCATCATCACGGATCGCCTTGACAGCTGCCTTCAGCTCTTCCTCGGTGCCCAGCTCGGGGCTGGGACGGTACAGGGGGAAGCCATCGTCGAAGCCGTGGATGTTCCAGCCGGAGATCAGCAGATGGTTGAAGCCCTGCTCCTTGGCATTCTTGTAGATCTCAGGCAGATCCTTGAACTTATGAACGATCTTGCCGCCCTGGTACATAAAGTCATAGTGTGCAGACAGGCCTGCAGACTCCTTGAACCACTGGGGAACAGCCTCATTCTTCAAAACGGGTGCAGGAATGGCCTCACGGTACTCACGGTACTCGTCAGCAGCCCAGTGCCAGTCGCCCTCATGGAAAGCAACGATGCACTCTTCGCTCTCCCAGGTGCCCTTCTTCATGCAGGGGTAGTGGACAATGCCCAGGCCGATGCCGGGATAGTACTTGCCCTTGGAGTAAGCAGTGATGCCCTTGTTCACAAAGTTGCTGTTGCGGCAGGTAAAGTAGATACCGGTGTTCTCTTCCTTGCTGCACAGGTCCATCCACAGCATGGATGCGCCACCGGTGTAGGTGCTTCTGATCACATAGATACCCCGGTCATCCTTGGTGCCGGAACGGTTGCTCAGGCGGTTGCCATGGAGGTACTCCTGCCACTTCCAGGTGGTCATGACGGGAGGCTCTGCCAGAGTTTCCGTGGGGTTATCGATGCGGCAGCCGGAAATCTGGGGATAGAACAGGCGGTCTTCCTTCCAATCCTCACCCAGCCACAGGCCGTTGATCTGAGGGAAGTTGATGGTCTGGATCTCATTGTCGGTGCGGTTCTCCACGGTCAGATACCAGCGGATGCGGCAGTCGTCCTTGGGGATCACAACGCGAACCTTAGCGGAAATGTCGATCTTCTCGCCGTTTGCCATCAGGAAAGGATACTCCATCTCAGCGTGTGCCCAGCCATCCTCCTGTGTAACGGTGACGGTAGGCTTCAGGGAGGAGTCCTCCTGGATCTGCAGGTAGCGGGGAATGTTCAGGTGCATCTTCTCATCGCCAACGAACACCACACCATCCAGGATGTCGGTGGTCTCCTTGTAGTAGTTCTTGCAGGCATTGTCATCGGTGCTTTCCCGAACCAGTGCCAGGATCTCACCGTTGAGTGCATCAAACTCAATGGAGACGATATCATTGGTAGCAAAAAGTCTGGATACGTACATTTTTATTTCGCTCCTTCCACAGTTTTTCTAATGTTCCAATCGTTCTTTTCCAGCAGAGGAATGGCTTCTTCCTCTGTGCAGTCCAAAATTGCTGCGGTGATCCGCACCACTCTGCCCTTGAGCTTTTCATTGGAGGGCTTCAGATTCACCATCAGGTTCTCGTACACCTTGCCGGTCTTGACCATAGCGCAGGTGGAGAGCATATTCAGAACAAACTTCTGGGAATTGCCTGCCTTGAGGCGGGTAGAGCCGGTAACCACCTCGGGACCGGTCTGGCAAACAATGGAGATATCCGCCACCTTGGTGATGGCAACATCGGGGTTAGAGGTCACCGCCACGGTAACACAGCCCATTTCCTTTGCCTTTTCCAGTGCGCCGATGACATACTTGGCACCGCCTGCTGCGGAGATACCAACCAGCACGTCTCCAGCCTTCAGGACATTCTCAACATCCTTTACGCCGTTTTCGTAAACGTCCTCAGCATTCTCACCGGCCTTGAACATACGCTCCTTACCGCCGGCAATGATGCCCTGAACCGTCTCATAGTCCACACCGAAGGTGGGAGGACACTCGGAAGCATCCAAAACACCCAGTCTGCCGGAAGTGCCGGCACCGATGTACACAAGCTTACCACCGTTGCCAATGGCCTCAGCTGCAGCGTCCACTGCCTTTGCGATATCCGGCAGCGCAGGCTCCACTGCAAGCACAGAGTTGAGATTCTCTCTGTTCATCAGTGCAACCATTTCCAGGGATGTCATCTTATCCAGATGGGTGCTGTGCTCGTTTCTGCATTCTGTTCTCAGCATGATAACCTCCTATAGCTTTCCATAAAGTTCTGCCGGAATTCCGGCGGTATTTCCATATCAGCAGCGCGCATTGCCTCGATACAAGCGCCATAAACAGGGGGCAATTCCGGAAGCTCCAGCTTCACATCTGCCCGTTCTTCCACCATGGTGCGGAAAATGTCGCTCTTCAGGAAGCTGCCCGCAGTCACCACCTGCGCAGGCATGCCATAGCGCTCCACAGCTGTTTTGATCAAAAGACCCAGACGGTCTGCATTTTCCCGAAGGATCGCCAGGGCATCTGCATCGCCCTTACCTGCTACCTCCAGCACTGCCAGAGCCAGGTCCGCAATATACGCACGGCCGCCACCGTAGATGGCAGAAATGCTGGACAGCGCTGTTCCGCCCAGTGCCTCATGCACACGCTCGGTCAGAAGGTTTGTATCCCGCAGGCCATCCTCTGCAGCCAGGGTATAGCGAAGAGCATCCTTGCCCACATCGTAGGCAGAGCCTGCCTGATCCAGCAGATATCCCCAGCCGCCCAGGCGGTAGCGCTCAGCACCCTTACGCACAAACACGCAGGAGCCGGTGCCGCAGATCACAGCCACGGAGTTGTCCGGATCAACGCCCATGGACAGCACGTTGGCTGCATCGGTGTCTGCCTTGACGATACAGTGAAACCGGTTGGTCAGCTGTGCCTCGATGGCCTCCTGGTAGCGCACCTGAGAAGCACCGCCAATGCCTGCAAAGACCGATTTGGGAACTTTGTTGCCAAGCAGCTGCTCCAAGCCCGTGGACAGCACCTCGATGCTGACATCCAAGCCTCTGTCATTGGGGTTAGACCCCTCTTTACGCAGCACCTGCTTCACCGTACCGTTCTTCTCAAACAGTACAAACTCCGTCTTTGTGCCGCCACCGTCAATTCCCACCAGCAGGGAATGATCCGATTCTGCAAGAAGGGCATCGATGGATACACCAAAATAATCCGCAATGCGTACAGCATTTTCCAGATCCGGTATGCTAAGACCCCGTTCCCAGGCGCTGATGGCCTGGAAGCTGACCAGCACACTGTCTGCCAGTGCCCGCTGGGTAAGCCCCATCCGTTCCCGGAAAGCTCTGATATTTGCGCCAATTTGGCTAATATCTGCCATAAATTCTCACCTCGATTCCATTATAAAAAAAGTTGCAAAAAAATCAAGCAATTCGCAATTTTATCTCATTTGTGAATTCAATCTGCAATTGAGTTTGACGGCATTCTCTGCACAGTCCCTCCCTTTTGCCAAAGATGCGTATTGCAAAGGCAGCAAAAATCTGCTACCATACAGTTAACTTTTTACAGAAAGAAGCATCCTTATGTATGGACTCGGAACACTCATTAATGCACTTGCCATCGTTGTAGGAGGCATCCTGGGCGGATTATTCGGAAAACTCCTGCAGGAGCGTCACCAGGACTCCCTTTCCAAATCCTGCGGCATCTGCGTCCTGTTTATTGGTATCGGCGGTGCTTTAGAGGGTATGCTGCAGGTAAACGAGGGGGCTGTTTCCAGCGGGCAAGGGCTTCTAATCATTGCCTGTCTCTCCCTTGGCGCACTGTTTGGTGAGCTTTTGAATATTGAAGGGCTGTTTGAACGGTTCGGACAATGGCTTCGGGATAAGACCGGCAACAGCAAGGACCGTCAGTTTATTGACGGGTTTGTCACCACCTCTTTGACAGTTTGCATCGGTGCCATGGCTGTTGTAGGCGCCATCGAAGACGGCTTACTGGGAGACATCTCCATTCTTGTCACAAAATCCATTTTGGACCTGATCATCGTTATGGTCCTCACCTGCTCCCTGGGCAAGGGGTGCGTATTCTCTGCCATCCCTGTGGCGCTGTTTCAAGGCAGCATTACCGCCCTGTCCTTTCTCATCAAGCCCCTGATGACCGAGGCCGCACTGGCCAATCTCTCTATGGTGGGATCGATCCTGATCTTCTGTGTAGGTGTGAATCTGGTTTGGGGCAAAAAGATCCGGGTTGCGAATCTTCTGCCTGCCATCGTGATCGCAGTGATCGCCGCATTTCTTCCTACTTAAAGAAATATCCACCGGCATTTACACAATGCCGGTGGACTTTTTATTCACTGAAGGCAGCAATGATCGATACGATCTCTGCACCGATCCGCGCCTGGGCCTCTGCCGTTTGGCCACCGATATGAGGGGTAGCAGAAACCCGCGGGTGGCTTAGCAACGCTGAATTCTCAGTAGGTTCCTGACAAAACACATCCAGCGCAGCACCCAGCTGTTCCGGAGGATAGAATTGTTCCGCAACCTCATGACCCATCAAACGAAGCTGCTCCATGCTGCTGAAATCCATCCCGTCTGTAACCAAAATCCGCACTTTGCCTCATCCCTTCGATTTTTATAATATTCATTATTGTACCGCTTGCTTTAAAAATCGTAAAGAATGCGATAAAATCCATTTGCCAAACTTTTCAGCGTTTAGTATATTATTATAAAAAACAGCAGAAGCGGTGATATTATGGAAATTTTACAGCTTCAGTACTTCTTGGAAAGTGCAAAAACAGAGAGCTTCGCCAAAACAGCGGAGAAATATTTTGTTCCCACCTCCTCCGTTTCCGGCTCAGTACGGCGGTTGGAAAAAGAACTGGGCTGCAAGCTCTTTGACAGAAGCAGCAACCGCCTTTCCCTGAATCAAAACGGTAGGCGGCATTGATTATCCGGCAGCCCCCGGGGATTGTATTCTTGTGCCGCCGGGGACGGTCCATTCTCTGCATGGAAACTCCCATTCTCTTTTAGAGCTGTACGAGGTCAAGTTCACTGTAAGCGAGCCGCTGCAGAACATTGCGCTTCCCATGATCCGGACGAACAGTGCCTACACCGCCCATGCATTGCAGCATGTCGTATACAACTGGTCCAGAGGCATAGAAGAATGCAGGTCGGTGGCAGATCATCACATAACCGCCTGGCTGCTTGCCATGCAGGATATGGCAGATCCTGCATGCAATGAGCTGTATTCCTACATCGATGCCTCCCCGTATCCTCCTTTGATCCGAAGGATCCTTCGACATATCGACGAAACCCATACGGAGCACTTCAGCCTGGATTCCCTTTCCGAAGCGGTGCAGTACAACAAACGGTATCTGTGCACCAAATTCAAACAAATCACCGGGATCACGATCATGGATTATGTAAACCATATGAGGCTTCGTCATGCTGCTTCCTGCCTCTACTATCACGATGTTCCTATTGGGGTGGTTGCGCAGTATGTAGGCTTTATCTCCCCCATCCACTTCTCCCGGGTATTCAAGGAATTGGTCGGGATCTCCCCCACCCAATTCTGCGAATGCTACTGTCTGAAAAGCGCAGATCAGCGGGAATCCCACCGGCTGACGCAGCACCTTTCTGACTACGAAATGCTGTTGGGAGAAAAGCTTCTGACTCTGGACGAAAGCATTCACGCGCTGCGGAAGTTGGGGCGCAGAGTGACAACCAAGTGATAACGGCATGACAACAGAGTGATTCTGTGTACTATTTCCGGTCAGCGCTTGCAACGAATCCCGGTTTGTAGTATAATGGCAAAAAATTCAAGGAGGTTTCCTATGTCTGAAACATTACTGGTGGGCTATGGCCGGGTGGATATCACCCCTCAAAAGGATGTGCCCCTTCGCGGCATTGGCAACTCTCATATGCGTATGCCTAACATCCACATCGATCCCCTTTTTACAACCTGCCTGGCGTTCACCGATTCTGACGGAAAGACCGCCCTGGTCTTCACCTCGGACCTGTGCATCGCCTGGAAATCCGTTACCGAAGCACTGCAGAAAAAGGTTTGGGACGCATACGGCATCCCGGCCGAGCAGATCATTCTAAGCAACACCCATACGCACTCCGGTCCGGACACTTCTCTGGAGACCGACTATAATCCCTGGTATGTGGAGCGCCTGTTCGAAGCCGCCACCGCTGCCCTGGCCGACAGAAAGCCCGGTGAGTTGGCAATCGCCCGCACCTCCAACACCAAGCAGCTGAACTACGTCCGCCACTACTTCCTGGACGAAAACCGTAAGCCTTGCGGCCATAAGGCTGAACCTGATCCCCAGATCCAGATGGTCAAGATCACCCGGGAGGCTGGCAAAGATATTCTGCTGATGAACTGGCAGTCCCATCCCTGCTGGGGTCTAGGAATCAGCCACAAGGCCATCTCTGCCGACTACATCGGTGTTGTCCGCAATTACATCGAATCCAAAACCGATTGCCTGTTTGCCTTCTACCAGGGCGCAGCCGGCAACATCGGTTCCAATTCCCGGATCCAGGCCGAAAGGCTCACCTGGGACATGCAGCTCTACGGCGGACTTTTGGCGGAACGGGCGCTGAAGGCATTGGAGGAGCTGACCCCCGTTCCCGGCGGCAAGGTTCGGGGCGTCATCCGTACCGTTACCCTGACGGTGGATCATACCGATGATCACCGTGTGGCAGACGCACAGATCATCTCCAAGTTCTGGGCGGAAACCAACGACCGGAAGGGCTCTGATGCTTTGGGCAAG
Source organism: Faecousia sp. (assembly GCA_045531815.1). Lineage (GTDB taxonomy): Bacteria > Bacillota > Clostridia > Oscillospirales > Oscillospiraceae > Faecousia. The sequence continues at coordinate 19,720 of JAZSER010000085.1, forward strand.
CCCTATGATATCCATAGCCCCTATCATGCCAACGCCATTATCGCCCGTTCCAAAGCACCGGCTACCATGGATATGACCATCGGCGCTGTGTGCGTGGGTGAACTGGCATTCCCCTGGGCGCCTTACGAGATGTTCTGCGAAAACGGCATCTATATCAAGGAGCATTCCCCCTTTACCGGCACCTTTGTGCTGCCCATCAGCAATGAGCGCTTCAGCTATGTTGCCTCCGCTCAGGCCTATGATTACGGCTGCTATGAGTATGACACCCGGCAGTTTATTAAGGGAACTGCCGAATTCCTGGCCGAGACCTTTGTTTCGATTCTCAATGAACTGAAATAATACGCAAACCGGGCGTTCCTTCAAGGAACGCCCGGTCAATTATTATTCAGAAAGCTTATGGATAAACAAACCGCTTCTGAGCTTCGGCTCAAACCATGTGGATTTGGGAGGCATGATGGCACCGGCATCTGCGATGTTCATCAGATCCTCCATAGTGGTGGGATACATGGAAAATGCCACCGCCATGCTGCCGCTGTCTACCCGGTCCGCAAGGGTCTGCAGACCCCGGATCCCACCGACAAAGTCGATGCGCTTATCGGTTCTCGGGTCACCGATCCCCAGGATCGGGCTGAGAAGATTGTTCTGCAGAATGGACACATCCAGCTGTGCCACCGGGTCTGCCTCATCGAAAGAACCGGCCTTTGCTTCCAAAAGCATCCACTTGCCGTCCAGGTACATACCGTAGGTGTGCTTCTTTTCCGGCTTCAGTACGCCACTGCCGGCATAGGGTGTGACAGTAAAATTCTCTGCAACTTTTTCCAGGAATTGCTCCTTTGTGTTGCCGTTAAGGTCCTTCACGATGCGGTTGTAGTCCATGATATACAGCTGATCATCCGGGAAAATCACCGACAGGAAATAGTTAAATTCCTCACTGCCGTCATAGTCCGGCATTGCCTCACGGCGCTTCATACCCACGCGCACTGCAGAAGCGGAGCGGTGATGGCCATCGGCAATATACAAGCTCTCAATATCCCCAAATTCCCGGCAGATCGCATCCACCGTGTCCGGATCGTCCATGATCCAAACCGTATGGGAAATGCCATCGTCACTGACAAAGTCATACACCGGTGCTTTGGCTTCCATCACACCGGACACCATGGCATCGATGGTCTTTCGTGCCCGGTAGGTCAAAAAGATCGGTCCGGTATTGGCATCGCAGTAGTCCACATGATTGATCCGGTCCTGCTCTTTATCCGCCCGGGTCAGCTCATGCTTTTTGATGATATTGTTGCGATAGTCGTCCACTGCCGTGCAGCCGACGATACCGATCTGCGCCCGGCCGTTCATCACCTGCTTATAGATATACAGGCTGGGCTTTTCATCCTGGATGAACACTCCGTCGGCAATCATCTGATTCAGATTATCCCGGGCCTTCTCGTACACCCGGGTATCGTACAGATCGATGCCGGGATCCAGATCGATCTCCGCCTTGTCCACATGCAGGAAGGAATGGGGATTCCCCACCACCATCTGCCGGGCTTCCTCGCTGTTCATCACATCATAAGGAAGTGCCGCCACCTGGCAGGCAAGCGCCTGAGCAGGGCGGATCGCTTTAAACGCTCTTACCACAGACATAATTGTTAACCCTTATACTCAGCTTCGAATTTCTTCAGGAATTCCACCAGGGCTTCCACGCCTTCCTTGGGCATGGCGTTGTAGATAGATGCCCGCAGGCCGCCCACGGACTTATGGCCCTTCAGGTTATCATAGCCCGCTGCCTTGGTAGCTGCCACCACTTCAGCGTCCAGCTCCTTGGAGGCAGTGACGAAGGGAACATTCATCAGGCTTCTGACTTCCTTCTCCACAGTGCCGTTAAACATCTTGGAGCTATCCAGGAAATCATAGAGGATCTGTGCCTTCTCACGGTTCATCCGGTCCATAACTTCCAGGCCGCCCAGCTTCTTCAGATACTTAAATACCTTACCGCAGCAGTAAATTGCCCAGCAGTTGGGGGTGTTGTACAGGGAATCTGCATCCGCGTGGGTCTTATACTGCATGTAAACAGGCAGGTTCTCCAGGTCGTCCCGGATCAGGTCCTCACGGATGATCACGACTACCATACCGGCAGGTCCAACATTCTTCTGCACACCTGCGTAGATCATGCCATAATCAGAAACATTGCAGGGCTTGCTCAGGAACATGGAAGACTGGTCAGAAACCAGGATCTTGCCCTTGGTGTTGGGAAGCTTTTGCCAGGTAGTACCGTGGATGGTCTCGTTCTCACAGATATACACATAGTCTGTATCCTCGGGAATATCCAAATCGGAGCAATCGGGGATATAGCTATAGTTCTTATCCTTGGAGGAAGCGGCAACCAGCACCTGGCCGACCTTCTTAGCTTCCGCAATGGTCTTCTTGGACCAGGCGCCGGTCTCAATGTAGACAGCCTTACCGTTCTTCATCAGGTTCATGGGGATCATAGAAAACTGCAGAGTTGCTCCGCCCTGGATGAACAGCACCTTATAGTTCTCGGGAATGTTCATCAAGTCACGCAGGTCCTGCTCAGCCTCATCAATGATGCTCTGAAACACTGCGCTACGGTGGGACATCTCCATGACGCACATACCGCTGCCGCGATAGTTGAGCATCTCGTCGCGGATCTCCTCCAGCACTGCCTCCGGCATCATTGCCGGGCCGGCAGAAAAGTTAAATGTACGATCGTATTTCATTTTCTCGTCCTCCTATACAGGCTTGTTAATTGGAATGAAAACAGTATAGCACACTTTCCGCAAATTTCAAGCTGTTGAATGCAAAAAGATTCCTTTTCGCTACAAAAAGCACGATTGGTGTATTTTTCCGGGTTCTGCAGCTGTTTGCCGGGGCAGATGTTACTTTCTGTCATTGACAAAGCCGGAGATTTCCTGTATTGTCATATTAGAATACTATGATACGAGAGGGACCCGCTATGAATGAAACCATCCAAACACTGATAACCCGGCGCAGCACCAAGGCTTACACTGATCAGCCTGTTTCTGACGCGCTTTTGGACGCGATCCTCAATGCCGGACTTTATGCCCCCACCGGAAAAAATAATCAGAAGGTGGTCATGGTCGCTGTCCGGGACCCCGAGACCCGGGATCAGCTCTCCCGGATGAATGCCCAGATCCTGGGTGCCAATGCCGACCCCTTTTACAACGCTCCCTGCGTAGTGGTAGTCCTGTCTGACCCGGAGGTCAATACCTGGGTGGAGGACGGCAGCCTGGTCATGGGCAATCTGATGCATGCCGCACAGGCTTTGGGTGTAGGTAGCTGCTGGGTACACCGGGCAAGAGAGATGTTTGACACCCCAGAAGGAAAGGCACTGCTGGAAAAATGGGGGCTTCCCACCACACTGCGGGGTATCGGAAACTGTCTGTTGGGCTACCCTGCCCAGCCCGCCGCTGAAAAGCCCAGGCTGGAACACCGCATTGTAAAAGTAGACTGATCCGCAATTCCGGAAGCAGCAAAAGATTCTAAAAAAACGGCTTCCGGAACTGTAACCGGAGGCCGTTTCTTTACGAGTAGATCAATAGAAGGAGGTGTCCGCCATGGAAGACAGCCAAATCGTCACCCTTTACTGGAACAGAGACGAAGCCGCCATCCATCATACCGACAAAAAATACGGTCGCTATCTGAGCAAAATTGCCTTTCAGATCCTCAATGACCGGGAGGATTGCCAGGAAAGTGTCAACGACACCTATCTTGCCGCCTGGAATTCCATACCGCCCCAGCGTCCGGGAGTGCTTTGTACTTATCTGGGAAAGCTGACACGGCGCATCTCCATTGATCTTTTCCGCAAAAAGACCGCTGCAAAGCGCGGCAGAGGGGAATACGAAGCTTCTCTGGAGGAGCTGGGTGATTGCGTTTCCGGCAGCACGACTCCGGAAGAATCCGTGGATGCCCAATTGCTTGCAGAAGCCATCGGCCAATTTCTCCGTGGCATCTCCCAGGAGGCACGAAATGCATTTATCGGCAGATATTATTATCTGGACTCCGTGAAGGAAATTGCCGCATACTGCAGGATCTCGGAATCCAAGGTGAAGGTCCTTCTGCACAGGACGCGGCTGTCTCTGAGGGAATTCCTGGAAAAGGAGGGATATGCCATATGACCGCAGAACACATTCACGATGCGCTGAATCACCTCCCGGATGACCTTCTGGAAGCTGCCGATGCCATCAGATGCAGAAAGCGGTTTCCCTTGCGCTCTGTTGCTGCACTGGCAGCCTGCGCCTGCATTGCATTAGGGCTTTGGTTTTTCTTCCCCCATGCAGGGATGGACAGTGCCGTTGAATCCGGAACGGCTGTAGAAGACCGTTATCATTCAGAGTCCACCACCGAAGAATTCCTCACTGCCATTGTCGTCTCCATAGAGCAGGAGCACCTGCTGGTATCCACCGGTCCTTCCAGCTCGGCAATTGCCGTGTATCTGGACACCCTGGAAGAAGCCGTAACCCTTACCGTCGGGCAGCAGATCCGCATCTACTGCCACAATACAGACGAAGGCTCCGGAGCAACTTCTCCCGGCCTGCATCCATACAGAATTGAAATTATTCAAAACTAAGAGGAGGAAATGAACATGAAAAAATATGTAGCAATGATCCTTGCCGCACTTATGCTCTTAAGTCTTCTTTGCGGCTGCGGTGCGGATTCTGCCCCCAACGACATGGGCTCTGCTGTCGGGAAAATAGAACTGGAGGATGGGATCGTACAGGAGTCCATCACCTCCGGCACAGGCAATTCCACCTCCCTTCCGGAAGGGAAAAAGCTGGTACGCAAATTGTGGCTGGATGCGGAAACAGAGGACCTGGACACGCTGCTGGCGCAGGTGGATCAGCGCATTGCATCCCTTAACGGTTACATTGAAAGCCGGGAAGTTTACAACGGAAGTACCCGCTCTTCCCGTACCTACCGGTACGCAAATATCACCATTCGCATTCCTGTTGCTCAGATGAACGAATTTACCCAGGTGGTATCCGAGAACGCGAATGTCACCTCCACCAATGAGACAACAGAAAATATCACCCTTACCTATGTTGCCACAGAGAGCCGCATGAAGGCACTGGAAACGGAGCAGAAACGGCTTTTGGAGCTGCTGGCGCAGGCAGAAACCATGGACGATCTGCTGCGCATCGAATCCCGACTCACCGATGTGCGCACAGAGCTGGAGGAAGTCACCTCCCAGCTGCGGATCTATGACAACCTTGTGGACTACGCAACCATCTATCTTAACTTGGCAGAAGTGAAAGAATACACCGTTGTGGAAGAACCCGAATCCGTTTGGGAGCGGATGGGCAAAGGCTTTATGGCCAGCCTGAAGGCATTGGGCAACTTCATTTTGGAGCTGTTTGTTGCCTTTGTGGTGGCGCTCCCCTGGCTGATCCCCCTGGGTATCATCGCCACTGTGATCGTCCTGGCAGTCCGGCATCGTAAGAAGCACCGCAAGAGCGACTCCGATCCCAAGGCATAAGAAACATAGCCCCCACCCGGTCCGGGTGGGGCTTTTTCACTGTGACCGATGCCGTCAGTATGTGTTTAATTTCTTTCTGTGTGTATTTAAAGTACATTTAACTGGAAATGCTGCTGATTTTATGATATAGTGATACAAACAGTTCAATCGTTTCCGCATTTCACAGAAGCGGATTTCTTAGAAACTGTTATCACAACTAAAATGCAGAGAGGAAAGTATCTATGAAACGTATTATCACTTTGTTGCTTGGTGTTCTGCAGCTGATAACCATGGCAGCCTGTGGCAATGCACAGAGCACCCCTACTACAGAGCCCACCCCCACCGAGTCTGCTGCGGAAGCCAAGGTCCTGAAGATTCTGACTTTGGGCAGTTCCTCCACCGTGGATGCCTGCCATATGCTGAATCTGGTGGCAAGTAAGGAAGGCGTGGAGCAGGAATTGGTCATTGGTACCCTGTACTATTCCGGTTGCTCCTTGGCACAGCATGTTCAGTTTTTGACCCAAAACAGCAATGTTTACCACCTTTATCTGAGCCGCACAAGCACACCCGATGCCCCTCCGACCATCATGGATTCCATCTCTATGCTCAGCGCCCTTCGTTATGATGCCTGGGATATCATCGTCATCCAGGGCGGCGGTGGAGAGGCTGTAACCGACGAGGCATTTACCAACGGCAATATCGAGACCATCAAGAACTATGTAAATCAGCATAAGTTAAACCCTGCATCGGTCTTTGCCTGGCATGCCATCGCATCCGGCAGTACCGACCCGGATCTGACCGCAAAGTACCCCTATACCCCCAACCCCTATGCCGCCAACGCTGAAAAGTATGATTACAACCGGGCTGTATGGTATGCGGACCGCATTGACCGGGTCAAGCGCTTTGTGATGACCGATGAGGACTATGCGTACCACATTCTCACCTGCACAACTGTGGAAAACGCCATCACCAGCTACCTGGGCGAGAAGGGCATCAAGCGGGATTACACCCATTTGACCGACCTGGGCCGCTTGATCGCAGCATACACCTGGTACTGTGAGCTGTACGGGATCGAGCAGCTGGATCAGATCAAGGTCGATGCCATTCCCAAGGCATTTTTGAAATCCACTGCAGATAAGAGTACCGACCTGGTGTTGACGGATATGGACAAGGCCATCATTCTGGAGGCCGTGAACAACACCATCAAGAATCCTTTTGAGATCACCCAATCTCAATATACCGAAGCCCCCACTGAATAAAGCATTAGAAAAAGCCTGCCTTCCAATTGGAAGGCAGGCTTCATTTTTGGTTATTTCTTTGCAAATGCGCGCTGGAACAGCTTCACCAGTTCAACCACAGGGATAACCAGGATCGCAAGACCCATTGCAACTGCGTACTCGATCCAGCTAATGGGAGTAAAGCCAAAAGCGTTGGCAATGAAGGGAACCTCAATGACCACAGTGGTCAGCAGCAGGCTGCCCAGCATAGCTGCCCACAGGACCTTGTTCTGGCCCTTCAGGGTAAACACGCTCTTACGCTGAGAACGCATGTTGAAGCTGTGGAAGATCTCACACATGGACATGGTCAAGAATGCCATGGTCATGCCGTCGGGAGAAATTCCCTTGGGCATTTCAAAATAACCAACCTCGAAGCAATGGCCCAGAATGTAGGAAGCCATTGTGATCACAGTAACCAGGATGCCCTGATAGACGACATCCACACCCAAGCCACCGGCAAAAATGCCGTCCTTGGAGTTACGGGGAGGCCGGTTCATGGTGTCGGGCTCAGCCTTTTCCATACCCAGTGCCAGTGCGGGGAAGCAGTCGGTAACCAGGTTGATAAACAGCAGGTGCACAGGATTCAGCAGCGTGAAGCCCAGCAAGGTGGAGAAGAAGACACCCAAAACCTCAGACATATTGGATGCCAGCAGGAACTGGATGGCCTTACGGATGTTGTCATAGATCCGGCGGCCTTCGCCAACAGCAGCAACGATAGTAGCGAAGTTATCGTCAGCCAGGACCATATCCGCAACGTTCTTGGTAACGTCAGTACCGGTGATACCCATGCCAACACCAATGTCGGCAGACTTGATGGAGGGTGCATCGTTAACACCGTCACCGGTCATTGCGGTGATCGCGCCGTTAGCCTTCCAGGCAGTAACGATTCTGGTCTTATGCTCAGGCTGCACACGGGCATATACACCATACTTCTTAACAAACTCGCAGATGTCCTCGTCGGAAATGGCATCCAGCTCAGCGCCGGTAATTGCCTCGGAAGCATCGGTAATGATGCCCAGTTCCTTTGCGATGGCAACAGCGGTGTCCTTATGGTCACCGGTGATCATCACGGGACGGATACCGGCAGCGCGGCACTCCTCGATGGCAGCCTTGACCTCAGGACGGACAGGGTCGATCATACCGGTCAGACCCACAAAGATCAGATCCTGCTCCAGGTACTCAGGGGTGTTGTCAGCAGGCTTCTCATCCCAGTAACGCTTTGCAGCAGCCAGAACACGCAGTGCCTTATCAGCCATTGCCTTATTGGCAGCCATGATCTGCTGGCGCTTCTCATCGGTCATGGGCAGGGTCTTGCCGTTTTCCCAGTAGTAGGTGCAGCGGGCCAGGACCACATCGGGACCACCCTTGGTATACTGCACGAAATTGCCGTTGACAGCGTGGATGGTGGACATCATCTTACGACCGGAGTCGAAGGGAGCCTCGTCCACACGGGGGGTAGCTGCTTCCAGGTCCTGCTTCTTCAGGCCCAGCTTGCAGGCAAAGTTCACCAGTGCGCACTCCGTGGGTTCGCCTTCGGCAACATCAGACTCGTTGAGGGTTGCATCGGAGCACAGAGCCATGGCAGTTGCCACCAGCTCAGCATCGCCTTCATGCTCAACAACGGTCATCTTGTTCTGCGTCAGGGTACCTGTCTTATCGGAGCAGATCACCTGGGTGCAGCCCAAAGTCTCAACAGCGGTCAGACGGCGAATGACGGCATTGCGCTTGGACATGTTGGTAACACCGATGGACAGAACCACGGTAACAACAGTAGCCAGGCCCTCGGGAATTGCAGCAACCGCCAGGGAAACTGCCACCATGAAGGTGCCCAAAATGCCATTAAGAGAGAAGTCGCCATTAACGAACAGATTGAAAATAAAGATAAAGACACAGATGCCCAGAACGATCCAGCTCAGAGCCTTGCCCAGCTGGTCCAGCTTGCGCTGCAGAGGAGTCTGCTCCTCTTCGGTAGCAGCCAGCACGCCTGCGATCTTACCCATTTCGGTTTCCATACCGGTACGGGTAACCACAGCCTTACCACGGCCATAAACCACGGTAGAGCCCATGTAGCACATATTCTTACGGTCACCCAGGGGCACATCCTTGTCAGACTCCACACCCAGGACCTCAATGAGTTTGTTGACAGGCACACTTTCGCCGGTCAGTGCAGCTTCTTCGATCTTCAAAGATGCGCTCTCCAGCAGACGGCCGTCCGCGGGAACAGCATCACCGGCCTCCAGGATCACGACATCACCGGGAACCAGTTCATCGGAGTGCAGGACCACCATTTTGCCATCGCGCAGGACCTTACAGGTAGCTGCGGTCATGGTCTGCAGGGCTTCGATCGCAGCCTCTGCCTTACTCTCCTGGATAACACCCAAAATTGCGTTCAGCAACACGACGACCACAATGATGCCAACCTCAACCAGGCCCTCAGTCAGATGGCCGGGGTCACGGGGCAGGGGCAGCTGCAGGTAGTCAATTACGGTGGTAGCCGCAGAAACAACAGCAGCGATCATCAGGATGATCAGCATGGGGTCCTTCAGCTGCTCCATAAACTTCTGCAGCCAGGTAGCTTTTTCTGCTTCCTTCAGCTTGTTGTGACCGTACTTTTCCAGACGCTCGGCTGCCTGCGCAGAAGTAAGGCCGTTTTCATTGGTCTCCAGCTCCTGCAGAACAGCTTCTTTTTCCAGACTGTACTCTCTGTCCATTACATTCGCTTCCTTTCATTTTTTGTGGCGAGTAACAAAAAAACCCATACGCAACTGCCAAAACAAATCGCGCATGAGTCTCATTCCTTCGGAGCTTCCCGGGCAATCACTTGCCGATTTGACGAAAAGCCCAGCACAGTTCGTGCCGAATTACTCCCTCAATATTACGAATCCATTTTAGTTTAGATTTTCCATTTTGTCAAGAATTATCTTTGCAATTCGGATCTTTTTACAAGAATGCCTGCTATTTACCGGATCGCTTCTGCCGCTGTTTCCACAAATGCCTTTTGTGCCGGTGTGAGTGCCCTGCCATTTTTATTGGCTATGCCCAGCATTCGCTGGCCGCTTCCCTCCAATCGGTACAGTCGAACAGCATCCTCAAAGCAATGGAAGCGAAATACCGTATCCGTCACAAAGCAGCACCCGTTGCCCTGGGCGCAAAGAGAATAGGATGTGGACAGCTGATCCAGGAAAAGACCCACCTTCGGTGTAAATCCCGCCTTCCGGAACACTTCCATAGCATGCTGGTGCATGCTGTTTCCCGGCTTCAAAAGTATGAATTTCTCCTCTTGAAAGGCTTCCGCAGGAAGAATTGGAAGTGTTTTCACGCTGTCGGGTTTTGAAAAAAGCGCAGCGGGTGTGATCCCCTGCGGGCAGGGTTTGCCATCACATATAAACACTTCCGGAACAGCCAAAAGGATCTTCTCCTGCAACAGCGGCCTGCAGGCAACATTGGCAGGCGGCGCATCAAAGCTGTCTACGATCAGATCCAATTCCTCATGCGCCATTAGCTCCTTCAGCTTTGTAGAATCAGCCTCTGTCAGCAGGATTGTCACATCCGGGTACTTTTGAGAAAACGCGTCGATGATCCGGGGCAAAATGTAGGATGTCACATAATTCGAGCCACCGACGCGCACCGTGCCGCAGGATAGCGAATGGATGTCGTTCACTTTTTCAGCAAAACGGTCCTCCAGCTCCAGTATTTGCTCTGCCGTGCGGACATAGGCAACACCTAATTCCGTTAGGCGCACCCCATTTCCGTTGCGCGCAAACAGCGCTCCACCAATCAGCTGCTCCGTTTTCTTAACAGCTGTACTCAGGCATGGCTGGGACACAAACAGTTTTTGCGCTGCCTTTGTCAGGCTGCCTTCCTGATAGATGGTATAAATGTATTTTGCTTTTCTGAACATAGTAAGCCCTCTATAAATTTATTTTATATCTTATATTCTTTATATGTATTTGATTATATCTTTTCCCGCCACTATAATCAAGTCCATTGGAGGGATTCTTATGACTTGGTTACAGCAAATGCTTCTTTTATGCCCGCTTTTGTTTATCGCCGGAATTATTGACGGTGTCTCCGGAGGAGGCGGCTTGATCGCCCTTCCCTCCTACCTTTTGGCTGGACTTCCTGTATCTGCCGCCTATGGCTGCAACAAAATGCAAAGCTGCCTGGGTACAAGTGCCTCTATGGCCAAGTATATGCAAAGCGGTATGTTTGATTTGAAGTCTGCTCTTCCGGCTGCCATCATGGCAATGGCAGGCTCCTGGTGCGCCACCCAAATTATGCTGACCCTTACCGATCCGGTTAAAAAAGTGATCATAACCGTTGCAACCTTCTTTGTCATTGCCATCATGGTCCTCAGCGGCAAGCTGAAAGTAGAGAACTACGCCCTGCGCCGTATTGATTTTTCGGGCAAACATATTATAATCAGTATGGGAATCGGCTTGTTATTGGGACTCTACGACGGTTTTTTCGGTCCCGGCGGCGGCACAGTCGCCATGCTTCTGTTTGCACTGATCCTGCGGTATGATCTACGGGTAGGCTGCGGCAACGGAAAATTCATCATCGTGGTATCCAATTTTGTGTCCATGCTTACTTATATTCTCCACGGAGATGTTATCTATCGGATCGCGATTCCCTGCTCTGTATGCAACATTGCCGGCAGCTATCTCGGTGCTTCTCTCGCCACGAAAAGGGGCGCAAAATTTGTAAAGTACATCTCCTGGGGTGTCACCGGAATGCTGCTGGTCTATACAATCTGCCAACTCTTTTAAGGAGGGTGTTTCCCATGTTTGACCTGGTCATCAAAAATGCCAATGTGCTGGACGGAACCGGTGCGCCCGCTTTCGCTGGGGATATTGCAATCAAAAACGGAGTGATCGCCAAAATCGCCCAGGGTATCTGCGCAGATTGCCCGGTGCTCGACGCGAAAGGATTGACGCTTACACCAGGCTGGATCGACTCTCACAGCCATTCTGATGTTTCACTTCTTTCCTGCCGGGATCAGAGCGCTGCAGTTGAGCAAGGGATCACCTTTGCAATTGCAGGTCAGTGCGGCTCTTCCCAAGCTCCCGGTGACAAGACCTGCACATATTTGTCCATGTCTGATTATCTGAAGGAAGCATCCTCAGAACCGATAAGCGCCGGCATTGCATTTCTTGTAGGTCACGGCACCCTTCGCAAAACGATAATGGGATCGGTCAACCGGGCACCCACTGACGAGGAGCTACAGCAAATGCAACGCCTTTTGGCCGAGTCCCTGGAGGGCGGTGCCATCGGTCTTTCTTTTGGACTTACCTATGTTCCCGGCTGCTATGCTAAGCTGTCGGAAATGATTGCCCTAGCAAAGGTGGTCAAGCAGTATGACGGCATTCTCACTGCCCACATCCGCAACGAAGGCGACACGCTTCTGGAATCGGTGGAGGAATTCATTCAATTGGTAAAAGCCTCCGGCTGTCGGGGCGTCATTTCCCACCACAAAGCCGCAGATAAGGCAAACTGGGGCAAAGTAAAAACCTCCCTTGCCATGATCGATCAGGCAAACCGGGAGGGGGCGGATATCTATGTGGATGTGTATCCTTACTGTGCATCCAGCACCAGCTTACTGGCACGGTTTATGCCAAAACAATTCCATCCGGAGGGAGTAACCAGTGCATTATCCCTGTTGGATGACCCTGTCACATGCCAAAAAGCAAAGCAATGGGCGCTTAGAAAGTGGGGTGATGATCTGAGCTGGGTACTTGTGTATCGCTGTCAGCAATACCCGGAATTCGAGGGCATGAACATAAATGAAATTGCTGAAAGGATGGGCTTGTCCGATAGATACGAAGCCGTCTACCGGCTGATCCGCCTTTGCAGCGGCCAAGTGCATGCCTGCTTTACCATGATGTGCGAAGAGGATATAAAATACATTCTGGCGCATCCCCGGGCAATGATCGGTGCTGACTCAAATATGAGCACAGTATCGCCCCAAGGGCATCCGCGGTTGCGGGCAACCTTCGTCAGAACACTGGCAAAATATGTCCGGGAAGAAAAAGTCACAGACCTTCCGGAAATGATACGCAAAATGACCTCTCTGCCGGCTGGTGTTTATTCCATACCAGGGAAGGGTTTGATCCAAGAAGGGTATGATGCGGATATCTGCATCTTTGATCCGGAATGCATCCAGGATCACGCGGATTATATAAACAGCTCTAAGCCGAATTCCGGTCTTAACTATGTTTTGATCGGTGGTAAGATCGTTGTGAAGGACAATCAATATACCGGCATTCGTAACGGGAAAGTTCTGATTCGTTGATCGAAAAGCGGGCAGCAAAAGGCGGATTCCCATAGGGATTTATACGCTCCAAACCGGCTATTTTCCCACAATACTGCGCAAAAATACCATGGTAGGCGTCAGCCTTACCATGGTATTTTTTCTTGCCTTGCAGAAAAACCCCTCGTTTTGGAGTGCTTCGCAGTTTTGAAGAGAAGATTTTTTCTCACAGGAATATTCAGAGGACGCAGGAATACTGTATGTATTTCAAGGACG
>JAZSER010000063.1:0-2452 GCA_045531815.1 Faecousia sp.
CTGTTTCGGGTGGGTTGGTGCTGGCCCTGGGCATCCTTGTTTGGTATGTGATTTCCGCATTGGTTTTTCTGCCAATGGAAGCACCGCTCCCCAAGGATGTAAAAGCTCCCTCGTATTTCGCAGAACTGATGGAGAATGTAATGCTCTTTTTCTGTTCCGGTGCGTTCTGGTCTTGCGTGGGCCTGACCTTTGCCACACTGACGAGCAGCAAATACATGGCTTACGCATCACCCTTTGTTCTTTACTATGTGTTGATTATTCTCTACGAACGGTACTTTGATGCACTCTATGTCCTTTATCCCAAGGAATGGACTGCACCTACCAAAGAATGGATGTGGGGCAGCTTCGGTATCGTATTACTGCTTTTGGAGCTTACGATCATTGTATGTTTGGCATTCGGGATCGCAGCGCAAAGGAGGTTATCGCAGATATGAAGTGGATCAAACAGACCCTATCGGTTACCGCTTACAATTTCAGACAATGGCACAAGAATCCGCGGATCATCATTACATTCTGCCTTGCCTTCATTCTTTGCTTTCTGCTGTCCGACAAAACAGTTCAGTTTGCCAGAGAATATGGAACCACAATGCAGATCGTGGAAGCCTTTGTTTGGACTTTCGGTGATGCAAATTCAATCCTGCTGTCCTCGCTGCTGCTCCTTTTGCTGTTTGCGGATATGCCCTTCATATCAAGCGGAACACCGTTCTACCTCATGCGGATAAACCGCAAGACATGGGTAGCCGGACAGGCTGTATACATCATCGCAGCTACTTCTATCTATCTGTGCTTCATTCTCGCTTCCACATCCCTGGTCTGCATGACACAGAGTTTTGTAGGAAATATGTGGAGTGAAACTGCTGCAATCCTCAGTTATTCCGGTGCCGGACAATCTGTTGCACTACCGGCTTTTGTTAAGACCCTGGAAATGACCACTCCCTATGCCTGTATGTTCACCATCTTCCGATTGATGCTGTTGTACTCCCTGCTCATGGTGTTCATCATGCTGCTGTTCAATCTCAAGAAAGGACAGCTTGGCGGTGTGATTGGAGTGTTTGCCTTTAGTCTGTATGGATTTCTGCTCAACCCGGAAACCATCAGGGCAATCTTTCGGCTTCCCACAGAGCTGATGTATAAGGCCAATGTTGCTGTGGGCTGGCTGTCACCCTTGAACCATGCCACTTACCATATGCACAATTTTGGTTATGATACCTTACCCCGACTGTGGCATACCTATCTGATCTTCGGATCGCTCATCGTCCTGTGCTTTTTCCTGTCACTACGGGCGATCCGAAACTATAACTTCAATTTTGTTGGAACGGAGGGCTAAATATGGGAAATGAAAATATAGCCATCAGCGTTCGGAATGTATGTAAGGATTTTGGTCAAGTCCGTGTCCTAAAAAGCGTATCCCGTGACTTTGAAGCGGGAAAGATCCATGGCATCGTAGGCAACAACGGCAGCGGTAAGACCGTGCTGATGAAGTGTATCTGCGGTTTCCTCCTGCCGACCGAGGGAATTGTTCTGGTCAACGGAATGCGGGTAGGCAAAGATGTGGACTTCCCATCTGATCTTGGCATCATTATCGAAACACCGGGATTCCTGCCCAATATCACAGGTGTGAAGAATCTGGAGATACTGGCATCACTCAACAAGAAAATCGGCCTTGCGGACATTGCGGATTCTATTCGCCGGGTGGGACTGGACCCGCAAAGCAAAACTCCCGTGGGAAAATACTCCCTCGGTATGCGTCAGCGATTGGGCATTGCCCAGGCGATCATGGAAAACCCATCCCTGCTGATCCTGGATGAACCTATGAACGGTCTGGACAAGCACGGTGTAGCGGAGATGCGAAAACTCATAAAAGGACTAAAAAACGAAGGAAAAACAATCCTGCTGGCCAGCCACAACCAAGAAGATATTGATGAACTCTGTGATACGGTATGCGAGATGGATGCGGGTATTATGACAATGATTCGGGAGGACCGTTAGAATGAGAAGATTATTCACATTGATACTTGCACTACTTATGCTCTGTATGCCGGTAACTGTGTTTGCAGAGGAAACCACCCCTACTTCTCCGGAAGCCACATCCGATCCGACTACCGTAGTAACCGAAGCAACGGAAGCTACTGAAACTACGCAGGCTACGGAAGCCACAGAAGCAACGGAACCTACGGAAGCAACGGAACCATCTACCCCTGCTACGCAGCCCGAAGAAACTCCTATAAGCATTCCAAATCCGTTGTACATCGATAGTTGGAACCTATACGATGGCATGGATAAGACCTATCAGGATGGTTATGTACCCAAGGTTGAAAATGGTAAGGCATACATTGTACTGCCCCTTTTAGGCCAGACTTATGATAATAAAGTAACCGTACCCGCCGATTTAGGCTCAACCACAGACAGTCCCTTTGTCTTTGGAAACTACTCGCAGACTGAGGAAGGTAAC
>JAZSER010000044.1:0-9777 GCA_045531815.1 Faecousia sp.
CACCTTTAGCTCAGTTGGTAGAGCAACTGACTCTTAATCAGTGGGTCCCGGGTTCGAGTCCCTGAAGGTGCACCATGGCCCATTGGTCAAGTGGTTAAGACAGCGGCCTCTCACGCCGTTAACATCGGTTCGAATCCGGTATGGGTCACCAAGGATATTAGAGCGGAAACGCTTTGATATATAATAGATGGTTAACAGCCATCCACATAGTTCGTGTTGATTGTCATGAGGGTCCACCTGTTCCCATCCCGAACACAGAAGTTAAGCTCATGTGCGCCGACAATACTTGGCGGGCGACTGCCTGGGAAGATAGGTAACGCGAACACCTGCCTCCAGCCTTTCGGCTGGAGGTTCTTTTATATCTGCTTATGGAGCGTTGAAATGGAAAATGTAATTACGATCCAACAGGATAACTGGAAGGCGGAGATCGTTCCCGGATGCGGTGGCAATCTGATCTCCTTGACATATGCAGGTCATCCGATCCTGCGCAGGCCAAACAATCTGCAGGAGCTATTGCAGAACCCTTGTCTTTACGGGCTTCCATTGCTGATGCCTGCCAACCGTGTCAAGGGTGGCAGGTTTTCGTTCTGTGACCGCCAGTACCAATTGGTGATCAATGAACCTGCCAGAGATAATCATATCCATGGCTTGCTGAATAATGCTGATTTCAATGTCATAGAATGCTCACAGAACGCTGTTACAAGTGTTTTTGTGAATCGTGGAGAGCAATATCCTTTTTTGTTTTCTGTCAAGATCACGGATACCCTGTCTCAGGATGGATTGGTCCGAAAGCTGATCCTTAAGAATACAGGCAATGGGCCTATGCCCTATACATTGGCATTTCATGCAGCATTTGCGGATCAGAGTTTTGTATCTGTACCGGTTGCGATGCGTTATCAAGTGGATGATAACTTTATCCCAACAGGCCTTCTGCAGCCTCTTACACAGCAAGAACAGGTTTACCGGGATGGTGTAGACCCCCGCAATTCTGTGCTTACCGGCTTTTACACATCCTGTGGCGATACTGTTGCGTTTGGCGATTTCCGAATGCAGGTGTCGGATCAGTTCGACCATTGGACGCTGTTTAATGCAGGAGGTGGACGGGGATTTTTCTGTGTTGAGCCCCAGTGCGGCGCTGTGGACGGTCTTAATAATGGACACTGCAACATTTTGCAGCCAGGAGCAGAAGAAACATTTACATTGCGCATCTATAAGAAAACAGGAGAAACCGGTTAAGGTTTCTCCTGCTTTCTTTGTTTAGTTTGCGCTTTGAGACGGGACACTCCAACGGTTGTCCGTATCCATTGCAAAGTGTGCGGATGCAATAATGGCATCCTTCATTTCCTGGGTGACAGGCATATCGCCCAGTGCCTGTTGACGGAAGGTAGCACGATTAGCTGCAGGGATCAGATCAATGCCTACCTGCGTGATCGTGTTTCCTGTAAGCTGTGTGTACCAGCTGTAAGCGGCAATCAATCTGCCGAAGTCAGACAGGTGGGTGTAATCACGGTAAAGCTCCAGCTGGGGAATACCCAAAGTCAAGTGTGCATACGCAATTGCAGAACCGATACCCACATGGGCGTCATACATCGGGTCCGGCAGAATATGTGTCTTTACACTATTGAGCATTCCGCTTAAGTACTTGACATAATCGAAGTCGTAAAGCCGGACATATCGATCTTCCCAACCTGCGCTGGGCTGCGGATCGAAGCCTTCTGCATAGAAGGTTTCGTCATTGGGGGCGGGCCATGTCATATGCCAAACCAGCTCATAAGGCGTGGGGACGCACTCGTCAACTATCTTGGCCAATTCATCACGACCGGATTTGTTGTAGGTGCTGTCGGCATCAGCCGTTCCTGCCTGCATAACGACCATATCCCATTGCTGATCCATCAGACCATCCTGCAGAGTGGACTCCTTGTTATTTACCCATGTGCCATCGACATTCAAACGATAATCATATACGGGACTCTTATTCTTTGCGAAATTTACATGCTGTTTAATAGAGCAGCCGCTGTAGTACATAACACCCAGGACAAGATTTTGTTCGGGCATCTGATCCTTGAATACATCGTAGAGAAAACGGAATGCATCCACAGAGTGGCTGTTGCCAAGGACGATGATCTTTAATGTATCGGCTTCATAGTTAGCAGCTGCATCCTTCAGACCGTCCAGCTTCAGGTTGTCGAATGTGGTGGAGAAGGTGTTATATAGACGCAGAAGGCCATCCCGTTGTGTTGCGGAAAGATTTGTGAAGTTTTTGCTTGCTTTTTCCAGCACCTCTAATAGTGTAACTGTGCGGCAGCAACCGAACAGATAGGAACCGTCGGATAACCGGATATATGCGCGACCGTAGACAGGGATCTGGGCGTTTCTGGTGTTTGTTGCCTCGTTGTTTTCGGTGTGCATGATATTGGTGAGCAAAGTACTGGTGGCTGTTGCGTCTGCACCAAATTGGGTAGCTTCAAATGCTGTGAAGAGTGCATCTTTTCCCATGGCTTCTGCTTCAGGAGGTGCCATAACGCTCAGAGCAACACCGAAGGAGGAGATGCGCTCACTTACAATTTGGTCACCATTGAAGCTGTTGCTGTAGTACAGCGCAGCATCACCGGGTCTCAGAGTCACACTGTCAATATTCAGGCTGACCGCGTGGAAAGAGATCCCGCTTTCTTCTTCAACCTTAAGATAGGGAACACGGTTCTGTGTGGCCTCTGCGGGCAGAACATTACCGGAGATGGCTTTGATCTTTCCGTATACACCGTCTCCGACATTGTAATCAGCGGTGCAGGAGTCCATAACCTGGACCGTAACACCGGCAGCTGCCGTGAGCGTGTTGGAAATGGTTCTGCCGTTCAGGTCCAGAAGGATATCCTTATTGACGGTTACAGCTTCATCAGTACCGGTCTGCAGAACGACGGTCTGACCCGCCTGCGCGGCATCGACTGCTTCTTTCAGAGTATCATAGGAACCCAGCACAACACCGTTTTCAACAACGTCTGCTGTCTTGGGAAGGTAAGTGACAAGATCAGTACCGGACACAACCAGTTTAAGATCGGATTTGCGCAAATAGATGTTTGCCGCTGAAAGATCTGCATTGATGCTGGTACCCACATCCACATTGGCCTCGGTTCCGGCATAGATGCTCGTACAAACAGAGCCGGTGTAAGCACCCTGGATCGTCAGCTGATCTGCGGTATAGACATTGGCATCGGGCTTGGGGATCAATTGAAGTTGATCGATGGTGGCGTTGCCGGCAAGGAGTACTTTTCCTCTGGAATAAATACAGGGGCCGGTGGGTGCACTGCCGCCAATGACAGAACCGCCGAACATATTAAACAGGCCTGTTCCGTCTACAAAAACGTTACCGCCGATTTCCTTGGCCACACCGTTTTTGATGGTACCGCCATACATATTGAAAGTACCGTACACACCCAGTACACCACCGCGGTTTGCGCCACGGGTCGAGACAGTCTCTCCGGCAAGAGTGCCGTTATAGAAATTCATAACAGCACCGTTTTTGATCCACACTGCGCCACCGGGATCCATGGTTTCATCTCCGCGGCCTGTGAATGTTCCGTTGCCTTGCACATTCAATATTGCACCGTTTTCCAGAATCATGTGCCGATTTCCGGTGTATTTCCTTCCGTTCAGGTCCAGACATACCGTATTGCCGGCTGTAATGGTCTCTTTGGCAAAGGTAATGTTTTTTGTCAGATAGTAGTGACCGGTGGTAAATTCCACATTGTTGTCCGTCAGAGGCTGCCAGGTTTCGGTCAAGTCACAGTATTCGCAGTAGCGAACAACAGAACTGGCGGTAGCAGCGGATACAGTCAGACAGGTGGAAGGCAGCATGGACAACAGCATAAGCATTGTCAGAAGAAGTACAAGCATACGTTTTCTCATAGGATAACCTCCTTTGGAATGATTGATTAAGTGCCATGGGCATCATTGCTGAATTATAAAAGTGGCACTCTGCATCTATTCATATGTACAGAGTGCCATGATACAATTAGAATTCGATCTTGGGCATCTGGTTGGCAACGACTTCCAAAGTACGCATTGCCAGACCAAAGTCCATATAACGCTCCAATTCGTAATCATACTTGCCGAAGTCGGCCATGAACTGCTGCATCTTCTCTACTGCCAGCTTGTCGTAGCCCTTACACTTGGCGGTGAACACATCGGCCAAACGCTCGCAGTATTCTGCGTGACGGTTCAGCAGACGGTAGGCCACTGTCTGGGGACGGGTGGGCATAGTCAGATGCTTCTTAGCCAGTGCTCTTGCATTGGCAGCCAATTCAGGAACTTTTGCAAGATATGCGGCACGGCCAGGGTTGTAGTGTGTACCCTTGCTTTCGTCGGAGCTGTCTTCACCGGCCATGTACTTTTCGCCAAAGGCCTCGGAAATGCCGTCCATATAGGCCTTTACCTGCTTCCAATCCTTGCCGTACAGATGGGAGAAGTAGTCCTCGATCTGTGCGTCGTAATCGCAGTTGCGATCCACCAGAACTTCTGCATAGATGTGCTCATGGAAGCCATGGGGGAAGAAGTGCTTGTTGGAGCCATCCTCGGTGATACCCTGGATGTTCAGCAGCGGGAATGCCTGGATATCCTCGTATACACGGCGGCTGATGTACATCAGACCCGGGTCACGGATCTGTGCGCGCCAGAAATGGTACTCGAAGGTGCTGCAGGGTCCGTTGAACTGCTTTCTCCAAGCCTGCAGATGGGCAACACAATCCTCCATGGATTTGGGAGCATCCCATACATTGCGGGCAACATAGGGCAGAGGCTCGGGGATCACAGAATCTTTTGTGATGCTGTGGGTATAGGAACGGGAGATAGGCGTAAAGGTAATGGAAAAATGCTCAGGATTCTTGAATTTCTCCCGGACGGGAGCAAACATTTTGTCAACATAGGTACTGAAGTTGATCCTGACATTCGTTATACCCCTGCGGTGCAGTTCTTCGTCCAGCTCGTTGCCCATCATCACCAGCCAGTCGGAGGGACGGACCTTGCTGCACTCCTCGCATTCGCAGTGATTGTGGTTGCCGTCAGCAAAGGGGAGGGCGACACTCTTTGCCTTCTTCTGTTCCACAGAATTTGCAAGATAATCCACCATGGCTTTACGCACATCGGGCTGAGACAGGCACAGGTTGGTGTAGTAAATATCCTTGCGGAACAGATCACGCTTACCGTTGATCAAAGCCAGCTTGGGCTTGATCTCCTCGGGAATGACCTTTTCACCGCTCTTGTAGGCAGCACGGTCATGGGGATTCAGACCGATAGCAGCAGGAACTGCGCCATGGGCATTGCCCCGCTTCACGATCAGTCCGCGCTTGCGGCTTTCGGAAACAAACAGACCTTCCCACTGATCTATCAGGGAGGGAGTGACAGGCTCCGGATCCCGGTTCATAGTGTTTCGGTCATGGTTGTAGTAGCGGTAGTGATAGGTATGGATACCGGTGGGAGCAAAGACATTCAGCTCCTTCTTGGCATGATAGTCAATGTAGTCCAGCACCTGCTCCACGCTGGGATCACCCTCGATGGTATAGCCACGATGGTTGTGATCAGCCAGCTTGTGATAGCTTTGGGCAGTGACAGGATGACGGGGGATGAATTCACCGTCAACACCGGGGAAGAGCCAGCGGCAGCCGTTCAGACGCAGAAAACGGTACACAGCAAACAGAACACTTCTGGGGTTAGAGCCGGCTAAAATGCCGCCATTTTCCGTGGTTTCCACATGAACGACATCGTCTGTTTCCACATCCTTTGCCTCGTTGGGAAGGCCGAAGTCCTCTAAAAGACCCAGGCGGAAGCCATCCTTGGCAGCGGGATCAAGGGCAATGGAGATATCACTACACTCCGGCACCATCATAAACAGATACTTTTTCAGCTCTTCCGCGGCAAAGTCAATGACATGGTCAGAGCGGACCTTGTTAATAGAATACATTCGTTTTATCCTCCTTTAAATCCTAAAAAATCAGAATTCGATCTTGGGCATCTGGTTGGCAACGACTTCCAGGGTGCGCATAGCCAGACCATAGTCCAGATAACGCTCTAATTCAAATTCGTACTTACCAAAATCCGCAATCATCTGACGCATCTTTTCCAAAGCCAGCTTGTCATAGCCCTGGCACTTTGCGATAAAGACATCGGCCAAACGCTCGCAGTATTCTGCGTGACGGTCCAGCAGCCGGTAAGCGACTGTCTGAGGACGGGTGGGCATGGACTTGTGCTTCTTGGCAAGGGCTCTGGCAGTAGCAGCCAGCTCGTATACTGTTTCCAGCTTTTCTGCGCGGCTGGGATTATAGTGGGTGCCCTTGGTCAGATCGGCACTTTCTTCACCTGCCATGTATTTTTCACCGAAGGCTTCGGAAATGCCCTGCATGTAGGCCTTGACCTGCTTCCAATCCTTGCCGTAAAGATGGAAAAAGTAATCCTCCATGGTGGCATCGTAATCACAATCCCGGTCCATCAGTGCCTCTGCG
This sequence comes from Faecousia sp., assembly GCA_045531815.1. Classification (GTDB taxonomy): domain Bacteria; phylum Bacillota; class Clostridia; order Oscillospirales; family Oscillospiraceae; genus Faecousia. The sequence goes on from JAZSER010000044.1 coordinate 6,492, forward strand.
TAAATGTGACCGTGGAAGCCGTGGGGGAAGAAGCTCTTGTTGGAGCCGTCCTGGAGATAGCCCTCCATGTCCATAAGCTTCAGAGACAAGACGTCCTCGTAGATGCGGCGGCTGATATCCATCAGACCGGGATCACGGTACTGTGCTCTCCAGAAATGATACTCATAGCCATAGCAGGGACCGGGGAAGTTCTTTCTCCATGCCAGCAGATGGGCAGCGCAATCCTCGATGCTCTTGGGCGCATCCCAAACATTACGCTCGTGATATGTACCAGGTTCGGGGATCACGGTATCTTTGGTGATGCTGCCGGTGTAGGAACGGGTGATGGGGGTGAACTGAATGTAGAACCGGTCAGGATTCTTGATTTTTTCCACCTGAGGAGCAAACATCATATCCACATAGGTGCTGAAGTTGAACATGGTATCCACACCGCGCTTGGTCAGCTCCTCGTCCAACTCATTGGCGATCATAACCAGATACTCAGAGGGGCGGCGGCCGCGGCAGTTTTCGCACTCGCAGTGGTTGTGGTTGCCGTCAGCGAAGGAAAGTCCGATCAGATCGATGTGGCGGTGTGTCTCGGCAAAGTCTGCCAAAATCTTGACATACTTGGTACGCAGCTCCGGACGGGAAAGGCACAGGTTGGTGTAGTAAATGTCCTTGCGGAACAGATCACGCACACCGTTGACCATAGCTACCTTGGATTTCTGCTCTTCGGTCAGGACCTTCTCACCTTTCTTGTAAGCAGCACGCTCATAGGGCTCAATGCCCAGTGTCTGCGCTACCTGACCGTGCTCACCGTCCTTCAGGAACATGCCGCGCTTCTTCAGTTCGGACAGGAAAACACCCTTCCACTGATCCACCAGGGAGGCACTGACAGGCTCCGGATCCCGGTTCATGTCGTTGTGGTCGTGGTTGTAGTAACGGTAGTGGTAGGTATGAATGCCCATAGGACCGTAGAAATTCAGTTCCTGCTTGGCGTGGAAATCAATATAATCCAGAACCTGTTCAAAGCTGGGGTCACCTTCCGTGGTGTGACCGCGGAAGCGGTGATCTGCCAGCTTGTGGTACTTTTGGGCAGTAACAGCCTGCCGGGGAATGTACTCACCGTCAGGACCGGCAAAGAGCCAGCGGCAACCGTTCAGACGCAGGAAACGGTAAACAGCAAACAGAACACTTCTGGGATTGGAACCGGCCAGGATGCCACCTGCTTCTGTGGTATCCACATGCACCACATCATCCAGCTTTACGTTGGTTGCTTCGTTGGGAAGGCCGAAGTCTTCCAAAAGACCAAGCCGAAAGCCGTCAGTGGCATTGGGCTCGAATGTGATGGCAATGTCATCGCATTCCGGCATCATCATCCAAAGATACTTTTTCAGTTCTTCTGCCGCAAAATCAATGACATGATCTGCCCGCATCTTCTTGATCGTATACATAGCTTGCTCCTTATTTAAAATTTGTTTTACCGATATGTATTATACAGGATTTTATATGTAAATTCTTTCGAATTTATATTCCAGTTTTTTAGAATTTCTGGCATTTTGAAAAATCGAAACCAGGTTCTGACCGGCAGTGCCTTGAATAAGCAATATTTGCATGCTATAATCAAAGAAAGGGGGGCGTGAAATGGAAGCGGAGAATATCAATATTCTGTATGAAGATGAACATATTCTTGTGTGTATCAAGCCACCCCGGGTGCTGTCCACTGACGAACCCGGCGGTATGCCGGAGCTGGTTAGAAAGACGCTGGGCGATCCAACTGCGGATGTGCGCACTGTGCACCGACTGGACCGGGTGGTTGGCGGCCTGATGGTCCTGGCAAGAAACCCGGCCGCGGCATCGGAGTTGTCCCGGCAGATCCGGGAGAATGCCTTTGGGAAAGAGTATTTGGCAGTGGTTCATGGATCACCGGAAAGTGCAAACGGGAGACTTTACGATCTGTTGCTCCGGGATAAAGCCCGGAAAATGACGATGGTGGTCCGCCAGATGGGAAAAGGTGTCCAGGATGCCGCATTGACATACAAGGTAGTGGGAAGATGTGACACTATGACCCGCGTCAGAATCTGCCTGGAGACAGGGCGCACCCACCAGATCCGGGTACAATTTGCCTCCCGGGGTATGCCTTTGGTGGGAGAGCGAAAGTATAGCACACTGGAAGATAACTGCCAGATCGCACTATGGTCCTGCCACCTCGCCTTTACCCATCCGGTGACAGGGGAGAAGATGCAGTTCGAGCAAGAACCGCAGGCGGTTTACCCCTGGACTGTTTGCTGAAGCAGCTGCAGCAGCGCGTTGTAAAATGCAGCGTCCTGTGCTTCGGTGCGTTTGGAAGGGCCTTTTATCCTGCATCCTGCAGCCCGGTGTTTTCTGGCGGCATGCCGTTGAAACAGCAATGCCTGGATGTTGTCCTGGGTGTATGCCCAGCCGTCCTGGTGGAGGATGCGGTTCGTTTTTGCAAGACACATGGATGCCAGACCATAATCCTGGGTAATGACGATATCTCCCTGGCAGACCCGGTTCACAAGGGCATAATCCACGCTGTCAGCACCTTTGTCGAAAACCAAAGTCTCTGCACCGTCCCGGTGCAGCACATGGGCGGTATCGCAAAGAAGGATGCAGGGAACACCGAATTGACGGCATAGCGAAACTGCAATATTGGTCACCGGACATGCGTCGGCATCAATCAGCACCTTCAATGTAATCACCTCGTTAAAATTATATCATATAGAAACGGAGATTGGAATATGGCAAATTACGATTTTTTTCAAAATAAAGCATGCGAATACTTTCCTTGCCATGCCGGTGCTGATCCGGAGCAATTCAGCTGCCTGTTTTGTTATTGCCCGCTATATGCCTTGGGAGATCGGTGCGGTGGAAAGTTTACCTATACGGAAAATGGCTACAAGGATTGCTCTGCCTGTCTGCGACCTCATAAGCGGGAAAACTACGGTGGGATCCAAAAGCAGATGATGCAGGTGCTGGAAATGGTGAAAAAAGAACCCGACGGGAAATAACTTGATTTTTTGCCATGCTGCTGATATAATAACCCAGACCATACGGAGGAGTACTCAAGCTGGTCGAAGAGGCGTGACTCGAAATCTCGTAGGGCATGAAAGTGTCGCAAGGGTTCGAATCCCTTCTCCTCCGCCACGAAAAAAGTCTCTTTTGTCTACTGACAAAAGAGACTTTTTTCAATGATATCCGTTCCCTACGGTCACGGATGATATAGCTGACGCTGTGATATCTGCTTCGCAGATGATATACGCTTCGCGTATGAAGGGAACGGATA
>JAZSER010000068.1:0-39591 GCA_045531815.1 Faecousia sp.
ATGGACATGGTCATGTAGTCCAGGAATGCGTAGTTGGGCTCGGACAGAACAAATGCGATTTCGGTATCCGAGATGACCTTGATCTCCTTGATCTCAATGTAGTTGGGGTAGTTCTCGGAGCCGTTGTCGGGGTTCATGATGGCTTCGATGGTGAACTTGACATCGTCAGCGGTAAACTTCTCTCCGTCGTGCCACTTAACGTCACTGCGGAGCTTGAAGGTGTAGGTGAGAGTTGCGTCGTCATAAGTCCAGCTCTCAGCCAGGCTGGCTACAGGATTGCCGTCCTTGTCCAGCTTCACCAGGGAGTCAAACAGCAGATGCTTGATCTCACAGTGCTCGTTCATAATGGGGTTGATGGAGTCATAGTCGCCGGAGCCGTAGACCAAGGTAGGCTTTTTCTCTTCGGTTCCGCAGCCTGCGAACGCAGAAACCACCATAAGGGCAGCCAGAAGCAGTGCAAAAAGTTTCTTCATTTTGGTTTTCGTCCTTTCTTTTTCCGGCAGGACAGTGTATAATAACAATGCTCGCCTTGATTGTTTGGATCGGGGTTGGCAACGCCCCGGTGTAGTGCCAGCTATGCCGGGGCATCTTTCTTTTAAGATTATAAAAGCTTTCATTCCCTTCCACAAGCCGGGTGGGGGGATATTTTTTGGCAAAACTTTACCTATATCCCCCGGTGGGGCTTGTAGTTTGCGCTTCCTTGCCTTAGAATATAGTAAATTTATCCGGAGGTGGTCCCTGTGGAGACGATCAGAAAGAAAATTGACGAACTATTGGCACAGAAAGATACGGTGATCGTAGCCATTGACGGCAAATGCACCTCCGGCAAGACCACCTTGGCTTCCCAACTGGCAGAGATCTATGATTGCAATGTATTTCACATGGATGACTTCTTTCTCCGCCGGTCACAGCGTACCCCCGAACGGTTTGCACAGGTGGGTGGCAATGTGGACTATGAACGATTCTTAGAGGAAGTTCTGCTTCCGCTGAAGACAGGAAAAGCTTTTTCTTACCGTCCCTTTGATTGCAGTACCTTTACCCTTGCTGCTCCGGTTGCTGTTACTCCCAAAAAGCTGAACATCATAGAAGGCACTTACAGCCAGCATCCCTATTTCGGCAACCCCTACGATCTGAAGATCCTGCTGAGCGTGGACGAAGAAACCCAGCGGCAGCGGATACTGGAGCGTCCTGCATTTCTTCATAAGAGGTTCTTCGAAGAGTGGATCCCCATGGAAAATCGGTATTTTGACGCTTTGGGTGGTACCGAATCAACAAATTGATGGTTTGCCGCTTATAACTCCGCCAGAACATTGCAGACAAAAGCCCGAAAAGGTTCTGATTGTAATACGATCAGAACCTTTTCGGCTATATCCCCCTTGCGGTAACGGAAATTGTCTGCAGGCTGTTTCTCGCGGAACCGGCATTTGGTTCTGTGGAAAGTATCCTGTAGCATTTTTTGCAACCCTATGGTAGTATAATTACAGAAAAACACGCAGGGAAAGAAGGTGCGGTTATGGCAAAGGAAAAGATCCTGCGGCCGGACGCTGCGGAAGTAAAGAATATGATCGCAGAGGCCACCCGGATCGATGCCGGTCTGCTGGCTATGGAAAAAACGGACCGGGATCAGCGTCGCGCTGCCCAACAGGCCGCCCAGGCGCTATACGATGCGCGCATCCGTGCGGCCCTGGAGGAGATGGATGTAGAACACATCAACCGGGGCAAGCAGGGCATCCGGGTAGGTCTTTTGCGGGACAACGGGATCGAAACCATCTGGCATCTGACACAGAAAAGCCCCCAGCAACTCAATGCTATCCCCGGATTGGGCGAACAGTCTGTGCAGAAGATCCGGGATACCGTCAAAGGGATCGTGGACAATACCAAAAACACCCTCCGCATCCGTATCCGGATGGAGGATCCCGAAGAAGTGGACGAAGCACTGATCCGCGCCCTGTATATCCGCATCCACGCCCCGGCATTGCGGGAAGCAGGAAAAGCGCTCTACAAGACCCACCACAAGCCCTTGCAGCAGGAGCTGACCCTGGCAAGGAAGGCGCTCAGCGGCTTTGGCTGGCTCTTTAAGTCCCAGGCTGCCAAGCAGCAGCTGGTGGATGGTGTTGCCGCGCTGCAAGCCCGGCTGGATGGTGAATTCGGCAGTGGACTTATCTCTTGGGAGGAGATGGAAAACGCCTCCCCGGATACCTATTGGTCCGACTACAAGCGCAATGCGCCTGCTTACTATGCAGAGCTGGAAAACCTGGGCCTTCACTGGGAAAAGCAGGAAACGCCCACCGGTCTGCCGGCTGAGCTGGCAGCTGAGATAGAGGCGCAGCATTTGGATCTTACCCACTTGAAGGCAACGCTGCGCTCCTACCAGACCTTCGGTGCAAAATACATCGTACACCAAAAGAAAACACTGCTGGGCGACGAAATGGGTCTTGGCAAGACGGTGCAGGCCATTGCCTCCATGGCAGCTCTGGCAGCGGAGAGAAAGAGTCACTTTATGGTGGTCTGCCCTGCCAGTGTTCTGATCAACTGGTGCCGTGAGGTGCAAAAATTCAGTGATCTGGAGGTCACCAAGGTCCACGGCAACGACGAGGAAGCCTTGCTTTACTGGCGGGAGAACGGTGGTGTGGCGGTGACTACCTTTGAATCCATCAGCCGCTTTACTTTGCCCGAAAAGTTTAAAATCTCCATGGTGGTCACCGATGAAGCCCACTATGTAAAGAATCCCGAGGCCATGCGAACCAAGGCGCTGGTGAAACTGCTGCAGCAGGCGGAGTATGTTCTGTTTATGTCCGGTACACCCCTGGAAAACAAGGTGGAGGAAATGTGCTTCCTGGTCAGCTGCCTGCAGCCCCAGATTGCCCGGGAGCTGGAGTCTGTAAAGTTCCTCTCCACCGCAGATCAATTCCGGCTGCAGCTGGCGCCGGTATATCTGCGGCGCACCCGGGAAAGTGTCCTGCAGGAGCTGCCCGATCTCATCGAAAAAGAGCAGTGGTGCGACCTGGGTCCCCAGGAAAAGCGTGATTACAAGGATGCGGTCCTCTCCGGCAACTTTATGGCCATCCGCCAGGTGTCCTGGCAGGTGGATGATCTGAACAACTCCTCTAAGGCCCAGCGGCTTCTGGAACTGTGCGATATGGCAAAGGAGCAAGGCAGAAAGGTCATTGTTTTCTCCTTCTTCCGCTCCACCATCCAAAAAGTCATATCCCTTTTGGGGGATCGCTGCACAGAGCCCATCAGCGGTGATATCTCCCCGCAGCGGCGGCAGGAGATCGTGGATGCCTTCGGCAAAGCCGGGGATGGTGCGGTGCTGGTCAGCCAGGTGCAGGCAGGCGGCACCGGTCTCAACATCCAAAGCGCCAGCGTGATCATTTTCTGCGAACCGCAGATCAAGCCTTCCATTGAGAACCAGGCCATTGCCCGGGCTTACCGCATGGGACAGGTCCGGGATGTTCTGGTGTACAGGCTGCTGGCGGATGATACCATCGACGAAAGCATGCTGGAGCTTTTGAAGACAAAGCAGGTGCAGTTTGACAGCTTTGCCGACGAATCGGTGGTGGGTGAGGAGTCCCTGAAGCCCGGTGAGGCAGCCTGGATCAGCAAGCTGGTGGAAGAAGAGAAAAAGCGCTTGACGCAAAAACAATAAAGCCTGCACCTGCCTGCAGCTCCTTCAGGTATGGCAAGCTGGTTTCTCAAAATGCATATGTAGGGAATGACCTATGTGTCATTCCGAAAATTAGTTCCAAAATGTACATTTGGGAACGGCACACAGGCCGTTCCCTACACAAAATATTCAATTTGGGGTTGTCTCATTTATTCTGAGACAACCCCGTTTTCTGATTTATCGGCTTTTGTGCTTTATTGCACCGGTGGGACAGGCATTGCGGCATTCACCGCAGCGGATGCAATCCATGCTGTTGGGTGCTTTCCAAACGGGAATGTCCAGCTTACAGGCCTTTTGGCATGCGCCGCAGGATACACACTTTTCCGCATCGATGTGGTAGCGGTAAATGGCGAAGCGGTTAAACACACCGTATATTGCACCCAATGGGCACAGATATCTGCAAAACGGTCTGTAGATCATCACCGAAGCCGCCAGGATCAGCACTAAGATCCCGATCTTCCAGGCATAGTGCCATCCCACTGCACTCTGCAGTTCCGGGTTGAGGAGCACCAAAGGAATCCCCGCCTCCAGTGTGCCCACAGGGCAAATGTATTTGCAGAACCAGGGATCGCCAATGCCCAGGAGGTTATGTACGGCCATAGGCAAAAGGATCACAAGCACCCCCAGCACCGCAAACCGCAGGCAACGCAAATGCCGCTCCCCGGGAAGCCTGCGTACTTTCTTGAAGCAGGGGATTTTATGAAGCAGGTCCTGAACAAGTCCAAAGGGACACAAAAATCCGCAGATCAGCCTTCCGAAAAATGTGCCCAAAACCGTCAGCAGCCCAAAAACATACAGTGCCACATGGTACTGCTTGCTGTTCAGCACCGCCTGCAGCGCACCGATAGGACACGCACCCAACGCACCGGGGCAGGAATAGCAGTTCATTCCGGGCGCACACAGCAGCTTCAGCGGTCCGGTATAGATTTTTCCCGTTCCGAACCCAATGAGATGGCCGTTGGACAATGCACCAAAAGCGCATTGGATCAGCAGCCGGATCTTTCCGGGTCGTTTCTTTTTCTCAGCCAATTCCCATACACTCCAAGCAGATCTTAATTGCCTTTTCCAGCACGGTATGGTGCTCTCCCCTGCTGATTCCCGCAGTGATCATAAGCGCGCCGGCAAGGAGCAGGCAGGACGGTACGATCCAATTTCTCCGTTTCATCCCAGACCCTCCAACAATGCGTCAATGATCTTTTCCCACTGGGCTTTGCTTTTTGCTCCCAAATAGCGCTCCCCGATCTGATTGCCGTTTTCATCCACAAAAATCGTTTCCGGTACAGACTGCACATCCTTCAGATAGGCCTCGTTTAAGGACTTGGAGGGCAGCAGGTGCAGGTAGTCCGCACCGGTGCTTTCAGTGATCTGCGCCGCATCCGCTTTCCTTTCCGGGATCGGCTCTGCGTTTTTATCCGCGGCATCCACCACGATGCCGATCACCTGAAATGACCCGCCGTAGCGTGTCTGCAGCTGTGCAAGATCGGGCATCTCCTTGATGCAGGGGTTGCAAAAGGTCGCCCAAATATTGACCATGGTCAGTTTGTGGCCCCGAAACACTTGCTCATTTACCGGTTTTCCATCCATATCTGTGGTCGTAAATGCGCCAAATACGCATTCCCCTTTTTCCAGGCTAACCGTTTCCCCGGAGCAGCCGCAGATCAGCAGCGCCAACACCATCGTCAGAATCAAAAAGCGTTTTTTTCTCATAGAATTACCCCTGATACATAATTACAACGGTATCCGCGGTCTTTTTTGTGATGACCAAGGCTTTTGTACTGCCGGATTGTTTGATGCCGATCTTTGCCGATGCGCCAACCGCAGCCTCCGCAGAGATTTCCAGCATATTTCCGTCCAGCTGTGCAAAGCCCTCTGTGCTGTCACGGCTCAGCTGCGCCTGTCCCCCCAGTTCCACAGAAATGCGGGTAATGTCCCCAGGCAGCGTCAGGCTGGTACCCCCGGGGGTTACCCCTCCGGCTTCTTTGCTTTGCTTTGTGGTGATGCTGAAGGATAGCTCAATGCCGTCCAGCATCTGCATATCCAGCCCAGACAGGTCGGTAGCCGGTCTTTTTTCCACGGTGGACAGCCGGAGCAGGATCTGAGTAACACTGCCATTTTTCACAGTGAAGCTGCAGTTATAGCCCAGACAGGACAGCAGCTTCCCGAAATCTGATTCAGGGTAGGCCATCGTTTCCGCAGCATCTGCAGATGCCGCCCAGTAGGAGATGCCGGATTCCGTGCAATAGATACGGCCTGCCTCGGTCATCTGCTTTTCGGAGGGCACGATGCGGTAGGTCCCGTCCGGCAGCTCCTCCGGAACAGCCATACCGCCGGTGGCAACCGGTGTTTGCGCAGGCTTTTGGTCATCTGTGGTGCCATCGATATAAAAGCTGCTCAGGGGCGCATAGCCCAAGGGCGCAACCAGCGCATCCCAGTTTTCAGGCAGTTCGATGGAAACGGTCACATACCCGCCACCGGGCATGACCTGGAACTTATTCCGGTCCGTATCACCGGTGAGCAGCATCGGGGTCTGTCCTTTGCGCATCGTGGCAATGGTTTCGATTTTTTCGTCCTTTACAATACCTTCCAGCCACGCAGGGGTGTCTGTCAAAGCGGCAAGCTCATCCGGGTCATTGCGCAGCTTGTTGTAGTACTGTTCGAAGGTATACTTGCCGTACTGCTGAGACCCGGTATTGGCCCAGTAGTTGGCGTATGCACGCATATACAGGGGTCTGCGGGCAGTATCCACCAAGGCATCCTCCAGGGCATCCTTGGAGGGGTATGCTTTTGCCAGGTCTCTTGCCACATACTCCGTGATAAACACAGTGCGGTACACCTGGGGATTGGTGTTGCCCAGACCGTTTTGCTGCTTCTCCGTAATATCCCATGCCATTAGAGTCATGATCTGCTCCGGATCATCAGTGGCAGGGGTGACATTATTGCCCCACTGCAGTGCAGAGCCTGCGGTAATGGTATTGTCGTTCCAGTTGTATCCCTGGGTCACATGATAGGGGTCCCAGCCTACCCGCTCGCAGGCTTCTTCGTCCTCCGAGAAGGTCCAGGCAGACAAATACCCGAAGGTACCCATGCGGTTTTCCTTCACATAATAGCCACCGATATTCAGCATCGCAAGGTCAATAAAGCGACCCAGGGCCTTGTTGTTTTCTTCGCTGATCATGCCCTGACCGTGGTCGATCCCCAGCTGCCGGGCAAGGGGTCCATTGAGCCAGGCATAAGGTGACCAGCCATGGGTACTGGCAAGGGGTCTGCGCCACTCACCGTCTTCCATAGCCTTGACGAAGGCAATGCAGATCGGCATAAACTCGGCAGGCACACCTGCCATCACCGCATTGGCCGCCACCGTATAAGCAGTGCATTCACGATATGCCAGCGCATATGTACCTAAAACATCTTCCGCCGTATAAGGTGTGAACTGCAAATACTGCCGTACTTTTTCGTCCGTAGGCGGTACAACGGGAAGTCCGTCCGTCCAGCCATTGACCTGGCAGAATTCCTGGATCTCGTCATAATTTCCGTAATAGATAATCTCGTCGAAGGGACGCTTTCCATCGTTGGCATACAGGTCGATCTCTGCCTGGGTGATCTCCTTGGTCAGCCCCTCTACGATCTGGGGAAACACCGTCTCCCGGGTATTTTTTAAAAGCTCCTGGGTGGAATGCGAGGCAAATGCACCGGGGTATTCTGCGGTGCGCAGCACCGGTACTCCGCGATTGACACCGGTGGAGTGGATCTGTGCGATGAAGGTAGGCGCACCCACCGTCACCGTGGGAATTCCCAGGTACTCCGCCGCAATGGCAGAACCGGATTCCTTGGTGGTGCACAGGCCGCAGCCGCAGTTACCGGAGATCACGGCATCCACACCCAGCGCCTTTAATTTTTCCTGAAATGCCTTTGTCTGTGCGCTCTGTCCGAACACCGAGTAAGGACCGCCGGACCCCACCTCCTGGAGCATGTAGACCGTTGCCGTAGGATAGGCCTCCAAAATGCACTTTTTCAGCTCCGGATGGGTGGTCGCAGCCATAAAGCTGCCCCCTACCAGGGCGATGGTCTTGCCCTCCAGGGTATCCAGCCGCGGCGCCTGCTCCAGCATTTCCACATTGTGATATCCCACAGGGGATACCATTCCATAGGCCTGTCTTCCGTTTTCGTCATAGTCCGGAAGCTGGCACTGGCCGTCAACACAGGTGTCCTCCTGGGGCTCCTCGGTGCAGGCCGCCATGGGCAGCAGCATTGCAAAGCACAGCAGCAAGCACAGTATATTGCGCAGATAAATCTTCATAGTCCTCTCCTTATTATTTTAATGCAGCACCACCTCCACGCAGAATTCGCCCTCTGTGGCGGCAGTTACTGTTAAACGACCGTTATGCCGGTTGGCAATGGCCTGTGCAATGGACAGCCCCAGGCCGAAGCCGGCTTTTCCAGCCGCGTTTTTTCCTCTGAAAAAACGCTGGGTCAGCGTCTTTGTGTCCTCCCCCGGCAGCATCTGCGCAGTATTGGCGACCCGCAGGTCAACACCCCGAAGTGTGCGTTTTGCCATTACACGGATCGTACCGTTCCCGGAAGTATACTTACAGGCATTCTCCAGCAGGATCTGAAACAGCTGCTGGATCTCGGCTTGATTGCCGGAATAGGTTATCCCGTCAGCAAGGATATGTTCCATGCGAAGGCCTTTTTGCTTCGCAATAACCTCGTAGGTTTCCAGTACATCCCGAAGGGCATCGGAAAAGGAGAAGCTCTCCCGCACCAGGGGATTGTCATACTCTTCCGCCTTGCTCAGCGCCACCAGGTCACAGGTCATTTGGGTCAAATGGACAACCTGTTTCTCAATACCCTCCAGCCACTGATTCTGACCGATCTCCGTCTCCAGCAGCTGGGCATTGGTGCTGATAACCGTCAGGGGCGTTTTCAGCTGGTGACCGGCTGCGGTGATAAACTGCTTCTGCTTGCTGTGATTCTCCACCAGGGGCTTTACGACCCATCCGGACACCGGGATCAATACAGCACCAATGGTCAGCAAACCAAGCAGGCTGACAAGGATCATGTTTTCCGCCGCAGCTCTGCACATCTCCATTCCGGACTCCCGAAACAGGAAATAGATCTTCGTGCCGCTTTCATTCCGGTAGACCCGATAGCGGTAGCCCTCGACAAAGCCCTTTTCCCGGTTTTTCTCCAAAGCTCGCCGGGCAAAGGCTGCCGCTTCCTCCGGGGTTATGGTCACATGCTGTACTGCATCGGGGTAGACAGCGCCCTTTCCGGCAGGGATCTTCACGGAGAAATAGCGGCTCATTCCGGAGGGGCTGTTATGGATCTGAGAGATCAGCATATCCGATTTTGTGACCAGATCCTGATAGTTATGATAGATACTTACTCCCACGATCACACTTTGAATGAGCAGCAGGCTCACCAATGCCAGCAGCACAAAGCGGATACGCATTTTGGTTTTCAACGACCGTTTCATCGCTGCACCTCCAAAACATAGCCCAGATTTCGCTTGTTTTGAATAGAAACATCCGCACCTACGGCTGCAAGCTTCTTTCTGAGATTATAGACGATGGTCCATAGCGCATTCTCCTGACCTGCACTCTCCGGCTCCCAAACCTTCTGCAGGATCCTCTCAACCGAAACCGGTGCACCGGGTGTCTGCAGCAGCACGTGGAAGGTCTGATACTCCTTGTTGGTCAGCGTTTCCGTTCCCTTTGGGCCGGTGAGCAAAAAGCAAGTCGTGTCCAGGAAGATATTTCCCAGCTGCAATTGGGCTGTCTGCTGTGCCTGCGGCCGGGTCAGCACCCGCACCCGGGCAAGCAGTTCCCGCACATCAAAGGGCTTGGGAAGGTAATCGTTGGCACCGGCATCCAGGCCTTCTACCCTGTCTTCGATCTCTGCCTTTGCTGTCAAAAGCAGAACAGGGGTGCTGTTCTTTTCCGCCCGGAGCTTTCGTACCACTGTAACACCGTCCATTTGGGGCATCATCACATCCAGAACCGCTGCATCGTAACTGCCCAGCTGCAAATATGTCAGTGCGTCTGCACCGTTTTCCACCGCATCCACCGTGAAATGGTTCCTCCGGAAAAATACCTGCAGGGCATCGCGCAAGTCTTTATCATCTTCGGCAATCAGTATCTTCATAATTCAGCCTCTTTTCCTACAAACGATATATTTCATTATACCGAAAAGAACGACTGCTGCCAAGGGATTCCTTGGAGTCCACACCAAGTATATCGCGTAAACCTCATTTCAGCCTCAATTGCGAATCGGTCCTTTTACAAAAAATGCGCGCATCAAAACCGATGCACGCATTTTTGCTTTTATATGGTAATGCTTACGGTGCGGGCCACCTGCTCCAAGCCGGTGGAAAGGCGGCAAACCAACCGGAAGGTATATGCCCCCTTCGGAAGCTCCGCAAGGTTTAACTGCCCATTCAGCACCGGCTGCTCCAGGGGATTTTCAAAGCGCTCCAGCAGGAAAATGTTCCTGTCTCCGCCGCCACCGAAGCAGGTGGCTTGCTGCAGCACATTCCCCTGATCATTTACGATCTCCGCCCGCACCCAGCAAATACGGTAATTGGAGATCAGTGCGCCTGCAAACAGGGTCTGTGCATCCAGCGGGATATTCTCTTCCGAGTCTGTGACCGTCTCTTTCTCCAAAGGTGCGCTGTCAATAAACTCCTGACAAGTCACCGGCAGATAGCCGGCTTTATACAGCTTTTGGAAGGTGTATTTCCGGTCCACGCCTCCCATGACATAGACCTCTTGCCCCAAGGATTCCTCCCAGCGGGTCTCCCCGGCATTAAAATACTTACTGGTTTGCTCATGGACCAGCACATAGCTTTCCTCCGGGTCGATCTCGTCACCGTTTTTCACCACATTTACCTGGGATACCAGCATGGCATGGGCACCGCCCTTGGTATTGACCGTAAGTCCGTCCGCCTTCTGCAGCAGTGCGTAGGCTGCAAACATCACGGCTTCTCCATTCTGCTTGCACATGTCCTTTGTGATGCCATAATCCGCGGCTGTTTCATCTACCGTTTCATAGTCACCCACCGGTATGCAGCCATACTTGGGCGTCATGTTGGCCGCATTGGGAAATGTAACGGAATTGCTGACTCTGGACCATGCCGCATATACTGCGTCGGCACAATCGTTACCGATCCGGGCAGTATTGTTCTTTTTGTTCGTGCCACCGCTGCCGTTGAGCAGATCCGGGGAGATGCTGTGCATCCGAAGGACACCGTTTTCCAGATAGTTGCCAAACTGGGCAAAGGTTTCCGCATCACCGGCACCGTGGGTATAGGGCAAGCCGGAATAGATCTTACCGGGCTCCAATGTCGAAACATATTTGTCCGCATCCATGGTGGGATCTCCGGAACCGACCTTAAAGGAATAGCTCATCTCCGTATCCACCTGCCAAAATATGCTCATCATCTTTCGCATGTAGCTTTCCGCCGCATCCCGACGCTGGGCAATGGTCTGAAGCTCGTCCAAAGGTGACGGCTGCGCATTCTCTCCGCCAGGTACTTGTGTGCAGCCGGAAAGAAGCAGAACTGCCAGGAGTAAGCACAGGACTTTTTTCATATGTAACGCCTCACTTTCTTATAGGCATACTATAGCAAACTTCGCGAGTTCTGTCAATTTCCCGCACAACAATCGCCGGACCCGGCAAGCCGGGTCCGGTTCGTTTTTCTGAAGAAGCGCTTATTGCAGCTGCAGGATCACCAGATGGGCTGATACAGGGCGCGTTCCGCCAGCCGACGGAGTCAGTGTCAGCGCCTGGGCTGTACCCTCCGGATTCCGCACAGTTAAAACCGCGTTTTCCGTCTGGGTTTCCACGATGGACATACCGGCGATCTGGGATGTTCCGGTTGCGCGTCCCACCACAGTGTCTGCAAGATCTGCGCCGTTCAGCGTCAGGATCAGCTGTCCCGCTTCCGCCACACTTGCCTGGAACAAAACCAAATACGTGCCAGGCTGTGCCAGGGTAAAGGCATCTGCACCGGCACGGGAAATGCCGGTACCGCTGTTGGCACCGTCCTGAGGAAAGCTGATATCCGTTCCAGGGGCAACGGTATCTGGGTTATCCGGCGGCATCAAGCTGTAAAAATCGGCAAAACCAAGAACCGTACCCGCTGGACCCTGAGGGCCGGCAGGACCGGTTTCACCCACCGGACCCTGAGGGCCGGAAGGGCCGGTTGCACCCACCGGACCTTGCGGACCGGCAGGGCCGGTTGCACCAACGAGACCCTGCGGACCGGCAGGGCCAGTTTCTCCTGCAGGACCCTGCGGTCCAATGGGTCCTGGTTCCCCCGCAGGGCCCTGCGGGCCTACCGGACCGGCTACACCGGGGATCCCCTGAGGACCCATCGGACCTGCCACACCGGCAGGTCCTTGGGGGCCTACCGGGCCGCTCTCTCCCGTAGGCCCTTGAGGGCCCACAGGACCTGCCACTCCAGCCGGACCCTGAGGGCCAGCCGGACCTGCCACACCAGCAGGGCCTGCAGGTCCTACTGCACCGGTTTCACCCACTGGACCCTGAGGACCCACCGGGCCTGCCACTCCCTCCGGACCTTGTGGGCCTACCGGTCCTCTGCTGCCGGGGATCCCCTGAGGACCGACAGGACCTCTGGGCCCCGTCGGACCTTGAGGACCTGCAGGCCCCGGAGGACAGTTCCGGCAATCAAAGCCGGGGTATCGGTCTGCGCAGCCCTGTTCCTGAGGGCGAAAGCGCTTACAGGAATTGTCGTCGAATTGGGAATCGCAATTTCTGTCGTCATAGCCATTGTATCTCATAGCATCCCTCCTGATACTGCGTTTCGATCCATTCTATGCCCTTCGGCAAAATCTGACACAGGCGCATTTTATATCTGCACAGCGCAACCATCCCATTATATGCAGTCGGTGCTTTCTGTGTGCGCAAGCAATGCCCGGTGCAGGGAGTATGTGAAACTCCACGAAAATCGCTTTCCCTGATTTTCCGGAAAACCAAATGCTTGCTTTTCTTGCTGACCTGCGATAAAATAACGAAAATGCAATCTGTCTGTGAGGCGCAACTATGGCTCAGATCGTTTTTCTGGAAGGGATACCCGGCGCAGGAAAGTCACTGCTGGGTCTGTATTTGGCACAGCAGCTCCGGGCACAAGGCGCTGTGACCCATTGCCTTGAGCATACAAACGGCAATCCCCTGGATATCACAAAAAAGGCCTTTCTGTCCCAGGAGGAATACGACGCGCTTTTGCAGCAGATGTTCTGCCGGCTCTCTCCCGGAAGCAAATATTCCCGGGAGGACGTGCGTCGGGCCCTGGATATTAACACCACCCAGCTGGGTACATACCGAATCGTTTCCTACACCCAGATCTGGTTCAGCGATCCAACGCTGACAGAGCCCCTTGGGCAGCTGTCAGAAAAGGAATTCTGCCACGGAAGAGTGGATCTGCAGACCTACTGTCAGGTCCTGACCGATCTGTTCTGCCAATTCGGACAGACCCGTCGGCAGGACCAAACCTACCTGCTGGAGGGTGCTCTGCTGGAAAATATCCTCATCGATCTTGTGGGGCACTACTGTCTGGATCTTACACAGATCTGCAGCTTCTATCAGGCTCTGCTGCCGCTTTTGAACACAGAAATGACTGTGTGCTATCTGCAAACCCAGGATGTGCGGCAATGCCTTTCAAGGGCAGCTTCCCACCGGGGACAGCTGTCGTGGATGACCCCCTTTACCCAAGGGGTGCTGCGCTCTCCCTGGATGCAGAAGAAGAACATTTCCAACAAGCAGGATGCTGCTTTCCTGTTCTGCCAAGAGCTGCAGGCCCTTTCCCTGGAGGTTCTGCGGCAATTCCCGCAGCTCCGGGTGATCCACCTGGATTCCCAAGGCGTAACCGAGAAATGCTTACAAGGAGAATCGCTATGCCCAATATTATGATCACATACCGCTGCAATCTGCGCTGCCCGTATTGCTTTGCCAACGAATTCGTGAACATGTCTTCCACAGACATCACTCTGGAGAATTTTGATAAGGCTGTGGCATTTATTACAAAGAACGGTCCTGCCCATGTGGGTCTGATCGGCGGTGAGCCTACGCTTCATGCGCAGTTCGGCACGATCCTGGAAAAGCTGATCCTGAACCCCTCTGTTTCGGAGGTCACTGTTTATACCAACGGTATCCTGCTGGATCAGTATTTTAAGCTGCTGGTGCATCCCAAGTTCCGCCTGCTGGTGAACTGGAACACCCGGGAGCAGATCGGAGATGCCAACTTTGACCGGATCCAGCGCAATGTGGATACCCTGATGTTCGAGTATCACATGAAGGACAGGATCAACCTGGGATTGAATCTGCACTCCATGGATATGGATTACTCCTATATGGCCCAGCTGCTTCAGCGCTATCACCTGCACCGGCTGCGCATTTCCCTGACCGTTCCGGATTTCAAGCAGGGTGTGGATGTGGATGTGCTGGAATACTTCAAATCCTACAAGGCATTTTTGCTGAAATTCTTCCGGGACATGGATGCCATCCAGGTCCTTCCCTACTACGATTGCAACAAGCCGCCCTACTGCATCTGGGATGACGAGGAGCGGAAATGGCTGGAAGAATATGTGGGCCGCTATCCTGTATCGGAAAGCAATCTCATCGGCCATAAGTCCTTCTGCTATCCGGTGGTGGACATTTTGCCGGACCTGCGGGCGGTTCGCTGCTTTGGCATGTCGGACTTTGCAAAGGTAAACATTGCCGACTTTGAGTCCATTGCGGACATTGCCAGCTATTTTCTCAACACGGTGGATGCCTGCGCTTACAAAATATCCTCTCACGCAAACTGCAACGCGTGTTATCAGCGGCTTACGCGGCACTGTACCGCCGGCTGCATGGGCTTCAAGGAGAAGCAGATCACAGCTGTCAATGCATTCATTGCCGACAGCAATCCATAATTGTATGCTTCACCGGATTTTCCGGTGTTGTCATAGATTTCCAGAAAGGGGGGCTCATCAATGGCTGATACCATGGTCCTGACTGCCAAGGAGTTCGAAATGCCTGCCGACGCAAAGATCTCTCAGGTTTTCGATCGTCTGATGCGTGTAAATGCCGCTGTTACCGAAAACGGTCTGCACGAGATTTACTATGAACGCCACGATCGTTACGAGGAAAGCTATGCGATCGGCTTCTGATGCAGTCGCAGCCTGCCGGGTCGGCTGTTAACCGCAGCCGGCCCGCAAACCATCCGCTGGACCGGGGCAAAGCGATTCGCCCCGGTTTCTCCTTTTCAAAATCTTTACTGCGAGGAGTATCAAAAATATGAACGGACTTATCCTTTGCACCAAAGAGTGCAATTTGCGGTGTAAATATTGCTTTGAAGAATCCATGCATCAGGACGAGTGCACCCCTGTCAGCAAGATCCGCCGGGACTTTGAGTATTTTTTGGATCACTATTTTGATACCTTCATTCAGGAGCTTATCGCCATTAACAAGGAAATGAACCGCAAGGAAACAGACATTACCTTCCACGGCGGTGAGCCTTTGCTGATCGGATACGACCTTCTGAAAAAGGGCTTTGACATGGTCCGCAAGTACCCCGACACCATCATTGCCATTCAAACCAACGGCACTCTGATCACCGACGAGATCATTCAGCTTTTTGTTGATTACAAGGTCCGGGTCGGTATCAGCATCGACGGCCCTAAATATATGCACGATGCCTATCGCCGCAATGTTGCCGGGCACGGTTCTTTTGACAAGATCTTTGAAAATATCCAGAAAATGCGCCAGGCAGGTGTGCTGGTAGGGGCGCTTGCCACTGTGACAGACATCACCGTCAAGCATCCCGAGGATTTCTACGGCTTTTTCCGGGATCTGAATCTGGACTTTTCCTTTAACCCCTGCTTCACAGACCCCAATCTCCCCTCTACCTATAATGTTCTGAACATGGGAGAGTTCATTGAATTTTACAAAAAGATGTTTGACCTTTGGATCAATGACAACGAGGGTAAGATCTACATCAGCTGCTTTGAGCGGATCATCAGCGCCATGGGCATCAAGAAAAAGCCCTGGATGGAGGTCTGCAGCTATATCCCCGATTGCAGCAGGACAACCGTCGCCATCAACACCGAAGGCGAATTCTACCGCTGCCTGCACTACTGCATGGACAGCAAGCACCGCATCGGCCGCATTCCGGAAGATCCCTTGTGCAAAGCCGTGGGAGATCCTCAGATCTCTGCCCGGTGGGATTGTCTGAAGGCGGGAGAATGCAAGGATTGCGACATTCAGGAATACTGCTGCGGTGGCTGCCCCTATGTCGCAGAGACGGTAAACGGCACTATGATGAGCCGTGCCAACACCTGCATGAGCCAGAAAGCCATCGTGCACTATATTTACGACTACCTGAGCCAATTCGTGGTGGAAAAATAATATGCAGCAAGACACAAACACCGTATCCAAGGTCCTCTCTGCCAGGGAGGCAGAGGCATACCGCTGCCTGGAACAGTGGGATCTTGCCAAGATCGCACCGCCCTACACCAGAGACGGAACATCCATGACCATGGCAAAGGGCAGCCATCCTTCCCGGTTGGGTCTGGATCTTCCCAAGCTGTACCGGCAGGTGCTGCAGCCCATGTACGAGATCGGCTTTGATGGTTTTTCTCCGGGCATTTACTGCTTTATGGAGGCCTGCGGAGAAGATGGCAATTTTGCCGCGCAGCTGATACAGACCATTACCCAAAGACGCAGCGCCCAAACAGGCACACGCTCCGGGGAGTTGCACACCGTTTTGCAGCAAAGCTGCCAAAGGGTCCTGGATGTGCTGCCCCGGCTGGCGACAAGCTGGAAGCCCTCTGCGGTCCTGCTCCACGGTGACTTGTTCCTGGGCAATATTTTGGAATACGGCAACGACTATCGCTTGATCGATTTTGAGTATCTGCGCGCCGGTCCCCGGGAGATGGAGCTTGCCTTCTGCCTGTGCTGGGATTTTCTTTCCAACCCGGAGTTGTGTCCCTATGCAGACTTTGTAATAGGCCGGGATGCGGATGCCCTTGTGCAATGCGGTGCCCTTGACGGCTTCACCCGACAATTGATCCTGGAGGGATTGATCCCCGCCATTGTCGCATTGACCTGCCTGAACATCCAAGACGGCTTATATCGCTTCCCTGCGCCAATAACGGCCGGTGTCACCGCCTTTTGGCAGCAGTACCGCTGTAAATAACCCAAAGCCGGGATGCCGGCTTTCCGGAGGGCTTAATTATGAAACAAGTGGATATTTGTATGTGCGAGCCCTTTATCCTGCCAGGCTTTCTCCCTACGCTGGGCACTCCCACCCTGAAACAGGTACTGACAGATGCGGGGTTCACCGCCAGGATCTTTTACCCCTCTGTGCGCCTTTTTGCGGAAAATCGGCTGCAGGAGAACCCCTTGATCCTCAGCGCCATCGACAACATCCCCCTGCAGTTTTCCGAGTATCTGTTCACCGATGCCGATCCGGATACCGCTGCAAGGTATGTTCTGACCACCCTCAAGCAGGAGGGCAACCAGGAACTTTTGCAGCAGATCCAAGCGCTCCGACAGCAGGCATTCCGGCTCTTGGAGGAGCTGGCAGATGATATTGCTGACGCGCAGCCCCGGGTCCTGTGCCACAGCTTGACATTCGGGGATTACAATTTTGCCGCACGGCTTTTCCGGGCGGTGAAGGATCGCTTGCCGGATATCCATATTCTGGTTGGCGGCAGCTGCTGCACCCCGGAGGTCTCCCGGGAGCTTTTAACCGTGATCCCAGGTATCGATGCCGTTGTATGCGACGAAACATACGATGCTACTGTGGCGGCTGTCCGGGATATATTGCAGGGCTTGCCCCCAAGCGGGCCGCATCTTACCACCCATACCACCGTTGCCGAGAGCTGCGGCAAGCTCCGGGATCTGAACACCCTGCCCCCTCCTGACTTTGATGATTTTATCCAAACCCTGGACCTGCTGAAAAACCCCACAGAAGCGGTGATCCTGCCCTATGAAATATCCCGGGGCTGTTGGTGGGGAGAAAAGCACCCCTGCGCTATGTGCGGCTATTTTGGAAACCAGCGGTGCTTTATCATCAAATCCCCCGAAAAAGCAGCCCGGGAGCTGCAGCTTTTGAAGCAGAAGTATCACACAGCCTATTTCCGTCTGACAGACCTGGTGCAGCCCCAGCGGGATTACCTGGCGCAGCTGAAGGAACACGGCATGGAGGATACCTTCCGGCTGTTTTGGGAGATGCGGCCAAATGTCACCGAATCCGACATTGCTCTGCTTCGCTCCATTGGCCTGTTTTATGCCCAAACCGGGTTGGAAAGCCTTTCCACCCAGGAGCTGAAATACATCGGCAAAGGTACCACGGCTGTTAACAATATCGCCGTACTGCGGCACTGCGCAACTTACCGGATCCATGTGGTTTGGAATTTCCTCTACGGCTTCCGGGAGGATCACCGGAGCTGGTATGAAGAGGCTATGCAGATCATGCCGCGGCTTTATCATCTGCAGCCGCCGGACCCCCGGGAAGTTTGGCTCAACAAATGCTCCCGGCTGTATGCCGAAACACCAACCAATGCCCTGGTTCCCATTGGTGACAACACCTTTTATCCCAACTTCCACACCGATCTGACCGTCTTTTTCAAAACACCGAAAAAACCGGAAATGACACCTGTATACGAGGATCTGTGTCAGCAGATCGCCAACTGGAAACGGGCTTTTTATGCCGGATATGCCCTTTATGAGCGGCCGGAAACCACAGGCACCCTCACCGTCGTGCGGGAATATGGCAGCAACTGCCAGGAATATCCCTTGAACGAGGTGGAATCTGCCCTGTATCAGTATTGCCACACCCCCCGCAGCCTGCAAAACATCCAGCAGCTGACAGAGGGCAGCGGCTGGGATGCTTCGGCTTTACTTGCCCGATGGGTGCAGCAGGAAATTATGCTTTTCCTGGACGGCAAGTATCTTTCCCTGGCCACCGGTAATTCCAAATACCGCTGGCAAAAATTCCAGGTTCTGCCCAATATGGGCTGACCCCCCGCAGAAGAGCCAAACGAGGTGAGAAACATGCAACTGAACCGGTACAAAGATGCCGCCCCGGAAGTTACCGTAGCACGGATCCGGGAAATCACCGATCAATTGGGGATCAACCTTCAGGTGAAGCTCCATGAACGTGTCCCCGGCGTCTATTCCGCCTCTGTCACAGACAAGCAAAACGGCTGGACCGCCTGCGGCAAGGGCTCCTCTGAAGCCTACTGCCTGGCCAGCGGCTTTGGAGAGACCATTGAGCATCTTTGTAGCTATTTCGCCTATGACACCTCCCGCCTGTCTCCCCAGGCTCAAGCCCATCTTGGCTTTCAGCGCTACCCGGATGAGGTCAGCATCCGCATCCGGGAGATCCCCAGCCGCTTTCCCCAGGTGTTTGCCGATATGGTCAGCGCCTACTGCCGCGACGGCAGCAAACTGCACCGGGAGGAAGATGTCCTGGAGGTTTGGCAGCGCTATCTGGGCAGCACACAGACCACTGCTGTTCCCTGGTTCAGCGTCCGCCAGAGAAAGACGGTATATCTTCCGGATGTGATCATCGGCGCGCTGTGCGGCTCCAACGGCGGCGGTGCAGGCAACACACCGGAGGAAGCCATTGGCCACGGGTTGGATGAGATCTGCGAGCGATATGCCAAGTACTGTATCTACACCCGCCGTCTCACACCGCCTACGGTCCCGGACAGCTACATCCGGGCGCACTTCCCTGATCTGGCGCAGATCATGGACCGCATCTGTGCCAACCGGGATTTCCGCCTGGTGGTGAAGGATGCCTCCATGGGGTTGGGACTTCCGGTGGTTGCGGTTTTATTGATAGACACCCATAGTCAGCGGTACATGGTGAACTTTGGAGCACACCCCCGATTTGAGATCGCCCTGGAGCGTTGCCTTACAGAAATGTTCCAGCAGTTCTCCCCGGAAAACCGGGGTATGAAGCGCAAGGACCTTGCAAAATGGCGGCCATGCACCGAAGAAGAACTGGATGGAATCCGAAACTGGGTATCCCTGCTGCGGGACGATACCGGGCTTGTGCCGGACAGCTTCTTCGCAGGGGAAGAAGGCTGGTCCTTCATCCCCTGGCAGCGCACAGAAGACTATTCCAACGCTGCCGGTATGCGCCATCAACTGGATACGCTGCTTTCCGTGACGGAATCCGACATCTACATCCGGCAGATCAGCTTTCTGGGCTTCCCGGTTTACCGGGTATATATACCGGGTCTTTCCGCCATCTGCATTGCCCTGAACCAGCAGCAGCTGCGGTCCTACGAAGAAGGGGCTGCCTTGGTGCGCCAGCTGCAGCAAGGCAATACGCTGCCACTGTCGCGTCCCCAGCTGGAGGCCCTTCGGGATCAGGTGTTTGCCCCCTCCGCCTTTGTACCCTCTCTGATCTTCCGCAATATGAGCGAGCAGATCCTCAACGCCCTGTATGCCGCCCTGTGCTATGATCTGGGCCAGCAGCAAAAAGCCCGGGACATTTTGGAGGCACAGGATGACCGGTTTTGCAGGTGCGCCTCAGAGGAGCTGCGGCTGTGTGCAGAAGGTGCTTCCCAAGAAAAACGAAACACCCTGCTGGAGCTGTTCTTTGGGAAAAAGGAGCTTGCCTTTGCCGCCTGCTGGCGGGAAAAGCAGGTGTTTTCCGCACTGATCACCCAGTTCTTTGGCGGTGGAAACATCCACTTCAACGGCAACAGCTCTACGGACACCGGCAGCACAGACACGCTGCATATGCGCCTAAAGGAAGCAATGCTGCAGCACATTCCGGATCAGCAGGAGATCGCGTCCTTACTTTAAGACATAAAAACACCGCAAAGCACAGCCAAACTGCGCTTTGCGGTGTTTCAATTTTTTCGGCGACTGCCGAAGCAGCCGCCGAAATGCATATTACTTAGGCTTTTTGATCTTATTCAGCTGGGCGTTCAGGTCCAGCAGCTGCTCCTTGGTGAACTTGGCATCCATCATGCCGCCGGCCAAAGTAATCAGCCGCAGCACGGTAAAGCCGTTCATCATGGTCATCATATCGGCAGTCATTTCAAAGCCCATGACCTTGCCGGGTTCATTTTCCTTGTCGCCGTCCTTCTTCTTGCCGCCAAGCATCTTGGCCATAAGACCGGCAAAGATCAGCTTGCCCCGAACGGTGGACAGAACATCGCCCATCTTGTCGTTCAAAGACAGGTAGCCCTCAGGTGCTTCCACATCGAACCAGTTGAGAATTGCGCCCTCTTCTACCAGACGGTAAGCCTCATTGAAGGTATCTACCTTGCGGATCTCGCTCTGATCGCAAAGATCGCCGGACACAGCCATCAGCTTGGTCTGACCTGCATTGGGAACATCAAAGTAGAAGAAGTGGTCAGCAGCTTCCTTCACACCCAGGGAAACACCGTTTGCAAACAGCTCCACGGTGGGCTGGTTGGAATAGACAGTAACCTTGGTCACATCCTCCACACGGTCCACATAGCGCTTGCCGCACAGGTGGACGAAGGGCTCGTCACTGAGCCATGCTTTGTAGGCATAGAAGGAGTCCTTCTTGTACTTACGGTCGAAGGTAACCAGTCCCTTATGATTCTGACCGTTCTCGCCGCCCTCGTTACGGGCATCGGCACCAAAGTCAAACATATTCCATACATGGGTCGCCCACATATACTTGCGGGTGAACAGCTGCTTGATCAGTTCCTCATGGTAATATGCCTGGTATTCCTCGGTGTAGTCGCCCTGGCGGGGATCGGAGGTATGCCAGTTCAGTGCCTCGCAGCCGTACTCAGAGCAGCCAATGGGAATGGTGGGGTGCATGGCATGGAACTTGTCGAACCAGGGACCGTTCATGGAGGTCTCACCGCCGTACCAGCCGAAATAGTGGTTATAAGACACCACATCAGGGATCAGCAGGTAGGGGTCTTCCATCTTGCACATGGAAACGGCTGCAATGGTGGTCAGACGGGTCTTATCCATCTCATGGCACAGATCGTTGAGGATCCGGTGGTTTTCCAGCAGATCGTCATCGCTGCCGCCAATGGAGATCTCGTTGCTCAGACCCCAAACCACAATACAGGGGTGGTTGTAGTTCTGGCTGATCAATTCCTTCATCTGGGAGATGGTGTTCTCACGGGCAGTAGGCATATGCTTGGAGATATAGGGGATCTCCGCCCAGATCACAAGGCCCTTCTCATCGCACAGATCATAGAAATACTGGTCGTGCTGATAGTGGGCAAGGCGAATGGTGGTGCAGCCAACTTCGCAGATCAGCTCGATATCCTCTTCGTGATGCTCGGGCAGCAGTGCGTTGCCAAAGCCCCAGCGGTCCTGGTGACGGCTGACACCCCGCAGGGGGTACTCCTCGCCGTTGAGGATAAAGCCGTTATCGGGATCGATCTTGAAGGTACGGCAGCCGAAGCGTGTTGCCACATTGTCCAGGATCTTTTCATCCTCTAACAGCTCTGCCTTTGCAGTGTACAGGTAGGGGTCCTTGCGGCCATGCCACAGGTGGACATTTTCAATGGTGAACTCCACCTTGGTATCCGCAGCCTCCTGGGTCGCTATCACATTGCCCTGTGCGTCGCAGAGGGTATAGCGGATGGTCTGCCCCAGCTTGCCGTTGGTGACAAACACCTCCACTTCCACATTGGCATTGCTGCCGGCAACTGTGGGAGTCACCTTGATGCCGGGCGCACCGTAGTAGTCCAGATCAAAGTGGGACTCGGATACGCAGATCAGATTCACATTGCGGTACAGGCCGCCATAGAAGGTGAAGTCCGCCATCTGAGGATAGACAGTCTCATTTGCGCTGTTGTCCACAGCAATGACCAGCAGGCTGTTGGCACCCAGTGCCTCGGTGACATCCACGCGCCAGGTGGAGTAGCCGCCATCGTGATGGGCAAGATGCTTGCCATCCATGTACACATCAGCAGAGGAGTTTGCGCCATTGATCTCCAGATAGTAGCGCTCTGCTTGGGGAAAGCTCATTTTATTCAGGGTCTTTGCATAGTAGGCTGTGCCGCGGTAGTAATCGTTGTCACCGTCCTGACCGTCGATGGCATTCCAGGAATGGGGTACATTAACGATATCCCACTTATTGTCGATGGTAGCAGGGATGCCGTCTGCCATCTTGGAAAAAGCCCACTTGCGGTTCAGGCTGATAATTTCTCTCATAGGGGTTAACCTCCATTTTCGTTTTTAAGGCATTATAGCACGGTGTGCGGGATAAAGTATAAACGCTCTGTTAATTTTCACCCTGCCGGAGGCCCGACAGGGTGAAGTTGTTTCGGATCACTCAGCTCTGCGCGCAGCCAGCTCTGTGTTCATCTTCTCCAGGGTCTTCTTATCCAGATTATAAACAAGTCCCAAACCGACAAAGATAAAGATACCTGCGATCAAATACAAAATTGCCACCAGGGAGCGGATCTGCAGAGTGTTTGCCCAAGAGATCAGGTTCACATCAATAAACTCCGCACCGGTTTTGGGGTCGATGGCATTGTTGACATAGCCCATAGTACCCATGATCGCAACTGCCACTGCAGGGCCAACGCCCTGTGCCAGCTTACGGAAGAAGGAGTGCAGTGCGTAGACAGTGCCTTCCTCACGAACACCGAACTTCCACTCACTGTAGTCGATGGCATCGCCCATCATTGCCCAGGAAACAGTGGAATAGATACCCAGGCCCAGGGAGCAAATAAGCTGTGCAACAATATAAACGATCAGATCAAGACCGGTATTGCCTTCGCTGACAGGGATGATGCCGAGAGGCGCTGCAAACAGGACCAATGCGCCCAGGATATAGCACACTGCACCGATCTTGGACAGCTCCTTTTTGCCGTACTTGACGACCATCTTACGGGCCAGGGGCGTAAATACCACGATAGGGATCATGGCAAACGCAGAAATCAGGCCGGCGATCTTGGGATTCTTAAAGTAGATCTGGAAGGTAACATCCACAGCAGTGGTAGCGCCCTGCATGCCAATGAACATACCCATTGCAGCCAGGGTAGCACCCACTGCAGGACGGTTCTTCATAAAGTTGCCCATGGCCTTGATCACATTAAACTTAGGCTGATCCTCGTTGCACTTCACATCCTGCTCTGCACGGACAACCGTGTTTTTGATCATGAACTGGAAGCAGATGAAGCCCAAAATACCCATGACGAAAGCAGACAGGAACACCATATTGCCATTGAGGGAGTTATCTTCATTATAGATAATGAGCTTCAGAATCACCATAGGGATCATATTGCCAACCATAGAGCCGACGGAGCGCCATGCAGAAAGGCTGGCGCGGTCTGCAGGCTCCTTGGAGATCAGGGACAGCAGAGAGCCATAGGGAACATTTGCCACAGTGTAGAAGGCATCCCATACCACATAGCCGGCAATAAAGATAATAAACTTCGCCCAGACAGGTGCTTGGGGGAACGGCAGGAAGCAACATGCACCGCCTACGATCAAGCCGATCGAGCCGATCCATATGTACTGCAGGAATTTATTTCTCTTATACTGGTGCTTATCAGCATCGATAATAGAGCCGATCAGCGGATCGTTGATGGCGTCCCAGACCTGCACGATCACAAGCAGCAGGGAATACCACGCACTCATACCCATTACCTGGGTCCAGAACAGTGCCATTGTGCCTTTCAGCGCAAAGCTCATGTTGCAGCCCAGGTCACCGGCTGCGTACGCAAGGCTGTCGCGAATGCCAAACTTACGATAGCCGTTGGCATCCAAAACGGGTGCTTTTTTTGCCATGAATTTATCCTCCTTCATACATACGGGGTCATCCCGTCTTTTCAGCTGTCTCAAACTTTCCCAATAAACATAGTCCGGGACATTATCTATATTATAAACGATACATATAGATTGCGTGAGTATTATTTTTATCTATAGTAGTATTATTTTTATATTTTCCCGCAATTTATCGTTGTGCTTTCTAAAAAACTGTACTATAATAGAAATTAGAAATCCTTCTTTTTGTATTTTTTTCCAATTTTTTGCTTTGAGGTGATCCTGTGTTTTACGAGCCGGAGCTGATCCTTCTGCGCAGCACCTTCCGGAAATGTCGGGTGCAAACAACCATCGCAAACATCTCTGCACCACCGGATCTGCGGAGCTCCGCTTTTCCGGTTCCCTATTCTGAAGATACCGCCGTGGCCGCCACCCCCCTAGCAGAATTGCTGCCAGGCTGCGCTCCGGAAACGGTTTATCGTCTGACAGACTCCTTTTCCTGCAGATACATCTACTTCCTGCTTCCGGATCTGCCACAGGACGCTGTTCTGATCTTAGGTCCATACCTGTCACAAGCGCCAACTACCAGTCAGATCATTGAACTGTGTGAGCGAAAGAATCTCCCCCCATCCCAACTGCACCGGCTGGAAGGCTATATGGGCAGCATTCCGATCCTTCCGGAAACCAGCCACCTGTTTGTTCTTCTGGATGCCTTTGCCGAACGGATCTGGGGCACAAATAAATACAGTGTAGAAGATATCAGCCATGTCTACGATAAACCCCTGCAGGACGGCCTGCTGCCGCCAGAGGAAAAGGATCCGCAGTGGCACATCAAAAATATGGAAATGCGCTACAATTACGAAAGCGAACTGATGGATGCTGTGAGAAACGGACAGACCCACAAGGCGGATCTGCTGTTCACCACCTTTTCCGCACTGTCCTTTGAGCAGCGTCTGTCCGACCCGGTGCGAAATGCCAAAAACTACTGCATTATCATGAACACCCTTTTACGCAAGGCGGCACAGCAGGGCGGTGTACATCCGGTCCATCTGGACAGCACCTCCTCAGCTTATGCAGCGCGCATTGAGCAGCTGGACTCGATGGATGCCGTAACTCCGCTGATGTCGGAAATGTTCCGGCAGTATTGCCGACTGGTGCGTCACAACTCCTTGGGGAATTATTCTGCGCCGGTGCAAAAAGCGATCACCTACATCAGTGCAGAGCTGACCGGCAATCTGACCCTGGGGGCACTGGCAGATATGCTGAATATCAATGCCAGCTACTTGTCCTCCATGTTCAAAAAAGAAACCGGGCAGACTCTAACAAGTTATGTAAACCAAAAACGCATTGCTCATGCCCAGCATCTTCTTCGCTCCACCCATCTGCAGGTGCAAACCGTGGCGCAGTACTGTGGCATCGTGGATACTCAATACTTTGGCAAGCTATTTAAACGCCTCACCGGGCAGACCCCGAAGGAATACAGAGAAAGCACCGAACGATAAAAAAGACGGCACATAGTGCCGTCTTTTTTATCGGAGTTTATAGAATGATCATCCTTCAAGAGGGATCACATCTACGATAACGCTCTGCTCATTGAAGACAAGCTTCATGGCATTCAGAGCTGCCACCTTATCGGCAGTTGCCTGGTCCACGCACAGCATATCCTTGGAAACGGTGCTGCCGTCAGACATACCCACGGCAAAGAAGCCGTTCTTAACCGCTTTGGGCTCGGACAGTCTGTAGTAAACCACGCCGTCGGAGGAAGGAACGAATTCCGGAGTATTGTAACCCTCGCCCTTATCCACGATCTCGTTGCCGCTGGCAGTGAAGATCCGGTCCAGCATCTGGATCAGCTGATCCTGCACATCGGTGGAGGTGCCTTCAGGGAACTTGGTGATCTGTGCTTCGTAAGTAATATCGAAGTGATAAGAAGGCGGTGTGGGCAGATAGCCCAGGCCTTCGTTGGCGCAGGATGCATAGAAGGTCATCTTGTACTTGGAAGCATCCCGGACAGCCATTGCGTTGGTATCAAAGATCTCGAAGGGAGCGGTGACACAAGCCCAATCACCAATGGAGAAGGCATACAGAGGGATCTGCATATCGTAGCCGTTGTTACTCATGTGGGTGTAGATATTCTCCTCCAGGTAGATCTTATCCACCTTGGAATCGGTGAGCTTGCCGTCGATGACCACGCCAACCGCCTCCGCCAGCATCTGACCCAGCTCCACATAAGTGGAATGGCGGATATCGCTGGCGATCTGAGAGCCGTTATTGACATTACCGGAGCCGCTGAGCACAAAGGCGACATCGCAGCCATACTTTTTGTTCAGTTCCTCCCGGAGAATGCCGGGGTAGTTGGGGCTTGCCATAGTGTAAAGGGCATCACCCTGACCCTTGGGGTGGCCGCACCAGTTGACCAAAACAACAGGGGACTTCTCTCCGCCGCGATCAAACTTGACCACCTGCAGCAGGTTATCCACCTTGCTGTGGTGTCCCACCAGCTTGTTCTTGGGAACGGTACCAACAGATTTGCCCTGGAAGGAACCGTCGGTCAGCAGGTAGTGACGGACAGTGTTCAGACCGTCAACACGGTCAAAGCCAGTCTGCATGGTGGCCGGTGCCAGATCTGCAATAGCATCCTTTGCACCCTGGATACACTGCTCCTGGAAGAACTCATTATAAGTAATGATAGAAGGAACACCGGTCTTAGAGTAGTCCGGGGAGCTGTGGCTGTGGGATGCGGTGATGAGAATATTGCTGAAAGGCACACCGGTATCCTCAGAAACCGTCTTACGGATATCTTCGGTCAGGTCCTTGGGAGAGTTGGTCAAGTCGTGGGCGATCAAAACCACGATCTGTCCCTCGGTATCAGCAAATGCCACACAGGTAGCGTACAGAGGCTCTGAATAGCCGGTGGAGAAGCGCTCCATCGCATCACCGTAGCCACGCAGGGGAACAGATTCCTTGGGGCTGATGTCTACCTTGGCATAGCCAACAGAAAAGCTTTCGATCTTCTGGGGCGCATCTTCCTGTTCAGTTCCACTTTCGCCGCAAGCAGCCATGACACCCAGGGCCATAACCAGACAAAGCAGCAACGCAATCAGTTTTTTCATTGTGTTCTAACCTCCTCATTGATTATCCTGCACGATTGCAGGTTCTTTCCAGTCTGGATTATACTGCAAAATTAACAAAAAATCAATACCCTCTGCTGTATTTTCTCAGGCATCCACTGCGGTATTTGCAGCAGCAAATTCCCGGGGGCTGATCCCGTACTCCGATTTAAACGCACGGTAAAATCCTGTGTAGTCCGTAAACCCGCAATCCCGGCACACCTGACCGGCAGCTTCTCCCTCCAGCAGCAGCTGCCGGGCCAGCATCAGCCGACGCAGCAGCACATACCGGTACACGCTGACCCCCACTTCCCGGGTGAAGGCATGAGAAAGATGGTATTTGCTCACAAACAGCTTTCCGGCAATATCCTCCAGTGACAGCGGGCTGCCCAGGTTCTCACCGATATAGTGCATTGCCCCCTGCACCAGCTCCGATAGCTGCTCCCCTTCCTGCTGTGCGCTTTCCCGGCGGGCCAGCCGGTTCAGCTGCACCATCAGCTGCAGGAAGATCCCCTGGGCACTGAGCTCGCTTCCGTAGTCCTTTCCGTAGCTCTCCCGCACCAGCTCGCCCATCCGTGCCATCAGCACCGCGCGTTCTGTGCTGCCCGGACGCACCAAATGGGAGTGGTTCGGAAGGCTGGTATCAAAGCAGCCTGTCAGCTTTGTCTGGCCGCTTCCCAAAGACTCCAAATAATCACGGTTGATCCACAAAACAAACCGCTCGCACATGGGCTGAGAGGGGTCCGGCAGCGGTCTGTGCAGCTCCATGGGATTGATAAACAGCAGATCCCCTGGCTCCAGACGGATAATGCGCCCTTCTACCCAATAAGCGACGCTGCCCGCCAGCAAAAAATACACCTCATAAAAATCGTGATGGTGCACCTCCACAAAGCCCGGCCTGGGGTCACGGTAGTGAAAAATCTCAAACTGCTCCCGCTGCATGACCTGCCTCGGGTCGAAATTTTGCGAACGCTCCCGCATTTTTCTCACCTCATAGAGAGCATACAGCAACTTTAACAATATTTCAAGCAAATTGTGCAATTTATATTGCATTTATTTATGCTACACTTAATACATCAATTCTATCAAAACGGAGGGACAGTTCATGCCAATGCAAATGGGTTTCCGCTGGTACGGCGAAGGAAATGATAAGATCAAGCTCAGCGATATTAAGCAGATCCCCGGTGTTACCAGCATCGTTTGGGCACTTCACCACAAGATGCCCGGTGAGATTTGGGAAGAAAGCGAGATCGCTCAGGTCAAGGCGCAGTGTGACAAGTACGGCTTCAACATTGATGTTGTAGAGTCCGTCAATGTCCACGATGACATCAAGACCGGCCTGCCCACCCGGGATCAGTACATCGAAAACTACAAGATCACCATGCGCAACCTTGCCAAATACGGTGTCAAGGTCATCTGCTACAACTTTATGCCCATCTTCGATTGGACCCGTTCCAACCTGTTCCATGAAGTAGGCGACGGCTCTACTGCTCTGTTCTACGAAAAGGGCATGATCCAGGACGACTACAACGCCATGGCCAAGTACATTCTGGACTTCACCGAGAAGTACAACATGTCTTTCCCCGGCTGGGAGCCCGAGCGTATGGCTAAGCTGGACGAGCTGTTCAAGGCCTACAAGGATGTGGATCACGAAACGCTGTGGAGCAATCTTAAGTACTTCCTGGAAGCCCTGATGCCCACCTGTGAGGAAACCGGCATCAAGATGGCCATTCACATGGACGATCCCCCATGGGATATCTTCGGCCTGCCCCGGCTGCTCATTAACGAGGAGAACATCGACCGCTTCCTGAAAATGGTGGACAACCCCTACAACTGCCTGACTCTGTGCTCCGGCAGCTTGAACGCAGACCCCAATAATAACGTTGCAAAAATCGTGCGCAAGCACTGCGACCGCATCGCCTTTGCCCACATCCGCAACGTCAAGCACTTCCCCAACGGTGACTTCTCCGAAGCATCCCACCGGGATTGCGACGGTGACACCGGCATCCTGGAGATCCTGAAGGCTTACCACGACTGCGGCTTCGAAGGCTACATCCGCCCCGACCATGGCCGTCATCTGTGGGACGAGGGTCCCGGCAATGTCCGCCCCGGCTACGGTTTGTATGACCGCGCACTGGGTATCATGTACATGCTGGGTGTCTGGGATATGTTAGACAAACTGGAAAACAAATAATAAACACATACTTTTATTTGGAGGTAAATGAACATGGCTAATCTTCCCCTGAACATTGATTACAGCGGCAAGGTCGTTGTAGTAACCGGCGCCGGTGGCTTGATCTGCGGTGCTATGGCTTCCGCATTCGCCCGCAGCGGTGCAAAGGTCGCATGCCTGGATCTGAATGAGGACGCTGTCAAGAAGCTGGCTGCCGAGCTGAAGGCAGAGGGCTTTATCGCAGAAGGCTACAAGGCAAATGTTCTGGAGCCCGAGGCTCTGGAGGAAGTCCATCAGGCCGTTCTGCGTGACCTGGGTCCCTGTGACATCCTGGTCAACGGTGCCGGCGGCAACAATCCCCGGGCTACCACGGACAACGAATATCAGCATGAAGCCAAGGAGGGCGGCAAGTCCTTCTTCGACCTGGAGGCCTCCGGTGTTGATTTCGTATTTAAGCTGAACTTCCAGGGCACTCTGCTGCCCACCCAGGCCTTTGCCAAGGACATGGTTGCAAAGAAGAGCGGTGTGATCCTGAACATTTCTTCCATGAATGCCTACACCCCTCTGACCAAAATCCCCGCATACTCCGCTGCCAAGGCAGGCATTTCCAACTTCACCCAGTGGCTGGCTACCCACTTTGCCGGCACCGGCATTCGCTGCAATGCCATCGCCCCCGGCTTCCTGGTATCTGCCCAGAATAAGGCTCTGCTGTTCAACGAGGACGGCACTCCCACTGCCCGCTCCGCAAAGATTTTGAGCGGCACTCCCACTGCCCGCTTCGTGGACGCTGACGAGCTGATCGGCGCTACCCTGTTCCTGTGTGACGATAAGGCTGCTTCCGCAATTACCGGCGTTGTACTGCCTGTGGATGCCGGCTTCGCAGCTTATTCCGGTGTTTAATTAAAGGAGGAAATAATCATGGCTAAAATCATTACCTTTGGTGAGCTGATGCTCCGTCTGCAGCCCTACAACTACGAGCGCTTTGTGCAGTGTGACCATGTAGAGTTCACTTTTGGCGGCGGTGAAGCAAATGTAGCTGTCTCCCTTGCCAACTACGGCATGGATGTGGCTTACGTCACCAAGCTGCCTGCCCATTCCATCGGCCAGGCTGCTGTCAACTCTCTGCGCCGCTACGGTGTGGACACCACTAAGATCGTCCGGGGCGGTGAGCGTGTCGGCATCTACTTCAATGAGAAGGGTGCTTCCCAGAGAGGCTCCGTGTGCATTTATGACCGTGCACATTCCGCCATCCAGCTGGCCTCTCCCAGCGACTTTAACTGGGACGAGATCTTCCAGGGTGCCGAGTGGTTCCACTTCACCGGCATTACTCCGGCATTGGGTGCAAATCTGGTAGAGATCTGCAAGCAGGCTTGCCAGGCTGCCAAGGCCCGTGGCATCAAGATCTCCTGCGATCTGAACTACCGCGGCAAGCTGTGGACCCGGGCAGAAGCACGGGAAGCAATGACCGAGCTGTGCAAGTATGTGGATGTGTGCATTTCCAACGAGGAAGATGCAAAGGACGTCTTCGGCATTGAAGCAGAAGCTACCGACATCTATGCCGGTGAGCTCAACCACGAGGGCTACAAGTCTGTTGCAAAGCAGCTGGCTGACAAGTTTGGCTTTGAGATGGTCGCCATTACGCTGCGCGAAAGCCACAGCGCCTTTGACAACGGCTGGAGCGCAATGCTGTATAACGTTGCCAAGAACGAGTACTGCTTCTCCAAGAAGTACGAGCTGCACATCATCGACCGCGTTGGCGGCGGTGACAGCTTCGGCGGCGGTCTGATCTACTCCCTGCTCAACGGCAAGGACACCCAGGCTGCAGTAGAATTTGCAGTTGCTGCTTCCGCACTGAAGCACTCCATCGAGGGAGACTACAACATGGTTACCGTTGCTGAGGTGGAGAAGCTGGCCGGTGGCGACGGCTCCGGCAGAATTCAGAGATAATCTGCAATATTTCGGGCATGGCACAGCGCCATGCCCGATTTTTCTTACGCTTTGCAAAATCGCAGGAATTCTAAAAAAGTGTGCCAAAAAATTGATAGCAATTTTGCGCGTTTAGTGGTAGTATAAAGAAAAAATATATATTGGAGGTTCTTACATATGATTGCTATTATCAACGCAGAGCTGGTCATGCGTGACCACCTGATCCCCGAAGCCGTTCTCTTCATGGAAGACGGCAAGATCACCGGCTACGGTGAGATGCGCTCCACCCCCATTCCTGAGGGCTGCGAGATCATTGACGCTCAGGGTCTGTATGTTGGCCCCGGCCTTGTGGATATCCACTCCCACTCCGGTACCGGTGTACGCTTCGGTGACGACCCGGCAGGCGCTACCCAGCAGCATTTGGATTGCGGCACTACCAGCATTCTCGCTACTCCCGGCACCCGGAACTCTCTGCCCGTGTATCTGGAGCAGATCCAGCGCATCCGTGATGCCATGGCTACCCCCGAGGGTGCTACCATTGCCGGTATCTACATGGAAGGTCCGTTCATCAACCCCGGTTTCGGTTCTATGAACAACATGAAGGGCGTTGAAAAGCCCCGCCTTCTGGAGCCCGTCCCCGAGGATTACCAGCCTCTGCTGGATGCAGGTGCAGACATTATCCGCGTATGGGGCACTGCACCGGAGCGGGAGGGCATGGAGAACTTTGTAAAGGCTGCCAAGGCTGCCAACCCCGATGTCCGCTTTGCCGTTACCCACAGTGAGGCCACTCCCCAGCAGATCGAGGCTCTGGTGCCCTACGGTCTGTGCATCGGCACCCACCACACCAACGCCACCGGCACCATCGTCAACTATCCCGAGTGCCGCGGTGTCTGCGTGGACGAGTGCGTCAACTACAATGACAACATCTATGCAGAGATCATCTGCGACAGCATGGGCATCCATGTCGATCCCTACATGCAGCGCTTGGTCCGGAAGATCAAAGGACCGGATAAGATCATTCTGATCTCCGATCAGACCGTTTATCAGCCCATGGTGGTGCCCGGTCTGGAGCATGTCACCGACCTGAACTTTAGCTACAGAGAATCCGGCGGCATCGACATCTCCGGTTCTAAGCTGACACTGAATGCCGCCTGCCGCAACTGGATGAAGCACACCGGTGCTTCCATCGTGGGAGCTTTCCAGCTGGGCTCTTACAACCCCTCCCGCGCTGTTGGTCTTTTGGACCGTGGCGAGATCCGGGAAGGCCTGCGGGCTGACCTTGTGATCACCGATCACAAGATGAACATCAAAACTGTCATCCTTGGCGGCAAGGTCGTGCGCCAGCACTAATTCATTGATTCGGAGGAAACAATCATGACTGCGATTATCAATGCTGAACTGGTTATGAAGGATCACCTGATCCCTGAAGCTGTTCTGTTTTTGGAAGACGGCAAGATCACCGGCTACGGTGAGATGCGCTCCACCCCCATTCCTGAGGGCTGCGAGATCATCGATGCAGAGGGCCTGTATGTAGGCCCCGGCCTTGTGGATATCCACTCTCACTCCGGTACCGGTGTGCGGTTTGCCGACGATCCTGCCAAGGCCACCCAGGAGCACCTGCAGTGCGGCACCACTTCCATCCTGGCAACCCCCGCCACCCGGGGTATCCGGGAAAAGTATGTAGAGCAGATTGGCCGCATCCGTGATGCCATGGCTACCCCCGAGGGCGCTACCATTGCTGGTATCTACATGGAAGGTCCTTACATCAATGCCACCTACGGCTCCACCTCCAACAAGAAGGGGGAAGACGTTCCCCGGGTGTTTGATCCCGTTCCCGAGGATTACCAGCCCCTGCTGGATGCAGGCGCAGACATTATCCGCGTATGGGGCACTGCACCGGAGCGGGAGGGCATGGAGAATTTCGTAAAAGCTGCCAAGGCCGCCAACCCCAATGTCCGCTTTGCCGTCACCCACAGTGAAGCCACTCCCCAGCAGATCGAGGCACTGATGCCCTACGGTCTGTGCATCGGCACCCACCACACCAACGCCACCGGCACCATCGTCAACTATCCCGAGTGCCGCGGTGTCTGCGTGGACGAGTGCGTCAATTACAACAACGCGCTTTACGCAGAGATCATCTCTGACAGCATGGGTATCCATGTTGACCCCTATATGCAGCGTTTGGTCCGGAAGATCAAAGGACCGGACAAGATCATTCTGATCTCTGACCAGACCATTCACGAGCCTATGCATGTGCCCGGCCTGGAGCATGTCACCGATCTGAACTTCACCTATAGAAGAACCGGCGGCATCGATATCTCCGGCTCCAAGCTGACGCTGAATGTGGCTTGCCGCAACTGGATGAAGCACACCGGTGCTTCCATCGTGGAGGCTTTCCAGGTCGGCTCTTATAACCCCTCCCGCGCTGTGGGTCTTTTGGACCGCGGCGAGATCCGGGAAGGCCTGCGGGCTGACCTGATCATCACCGATCACAAGATGAACATCAAGACCGTTATCGTCGGCGGCAAGGTCCAGGAATTCTGAGTGGAGGTACAACATGTCTGAATTTCAAGTAGGCTATGCCCGGGTGGATATCACCCCAAAGGAATCTGTCCCCCTGGGCGGCATGGGCAACAGTCATGCCCGGATGCCCTCTTACATAAACGATCCGCTGTACACCACCTGCATCGCATTTACCGACGCAGAGGGCAACACCGCTCTGATGTACACCTCAGACCTTATCAGCTGCCGAGAGGAGCTTCTGCAGCGTCTGCAGACTGCGGTATCCGAGAAATTTGGCATTCCCGGTGAAAATGTGGTGATTTCCTGCACCCACACCCACAGCGGACCCGACCAGGGCAGAACAGATTTCGATTGCATCAACCGCTACAACGATACGTATGTGCTGGCCCTTATTTCCGCGGCCCATGAAGCACTGGCCGACAGAAAGCCTGCTCAGATGTTTATCGGTCAAACAACGCACACCCAGGGTCTGAATTTTGTCCGTCACTACTTTAAGGACGAAAACGGCAAATGGAGCGGTCACAAGGCCGAGTCCGATCCTATGCTGCAGGTTCTGAAGATCCAGCGTGAGGGTGCAAAAGACATCCTGCTGATGAACTGGCAGGCACACCCCTGCAGAGGTATGGGCATCAGCATGAAGTGCGTCTCTGCCGACTACATCGGCTCTGTGCGCAACTATGTGGAGAAGAAGTCTGACTATCTCTTCGCCTTCTTCCAGGGTGCCGCCGGCAACCTGGGCAGCGGTTCCAAGATCCCGCAGGAAAAAATCACAGCTGACATGGATACCTATGGCGCACTCCTTGGTGAGCGGGCATTGGAAGCCGCACAGGAGCTGCAGCCGGTCGCTCCCGGCAAGGTTCGTGGCATCCGCCGTACTCTGGCTTTGGAGGTCGACCACACCGATGATCATCGGGTAGCCGACGCCCAGATCGTTCTCGATTTCTGGAAGAAAACCAATGACCGGAAGGCAACCGACCTGATGGCGAAGCCCTACGGCTTTAACAGCCCTTATCATGCCGCTGCCACCATCACAAGAGCCAGTCTTTCAGCCACCAAGGAGCTGACCTTAGGCGCAATTGCCGTGGGTGATTTTGCCTTCACCTGGTCGCCTTACGAAATGTTCTGCGACAACGGTGCGTTCGTAAGGGAGAATTCCCCCTTCCCTGCTACCTTTGTGCTGACCTGTGCCAACAACAATACAAACACCTATATCACATCGAAAGCTGCCTATGACTATGGCTGCTATGAACGGGATGTGCGCAGGTATGTCCGGGGCACAGCAGAATTGCTGGCAGATAACTTTATAGAAGTCCTGAACGAACTGAAATAAGAAAAAAGCCACAAACCGCAGTTTTGAACGGTTTGTGGCTTTACTTTTTAATTATTGCGGAAGCGGGAGAGGAAGTCCTTGGTTTCCTGCTTTTGGGGATCCGAGAATATCTGTTCCGGGCTTCCCTGCTCGCAGATCACACCATTATTCATATAAACCACCCGGTTGCTTACATCCCGGGCAAATGCCATCTCATGGGTGACCACCAGCATCGTCATACCCTCCTGGGCAAGACTCTGCATAACTGCCAGCACTTCCCCCACCATTTCCGGGTCCAGGGCGGAGGTAGGCTCGTCAAAGAGCAGGATCTCCGGGTTCATGGCCAGCGCCCGGGCAATGGCAACACGCTGCTTCTGTCCACCGGAAATCTGACGGGGCTTGGCATTGATATAAGGGGCCATGCCTACCTTTTCCAGGTAATAAAGTGCGGTCTTCTTTGCTTCCTCCCGGCTGCGCTTGAGGACCTTCATCTGTCCTACCATGCAGTTTTTCAGCACAGACATATTATTAAACAGATTGAAAGACTGGAACACCATGCCCACATGGCTGCGGTATTCGTGGGGCTTGACCTTCCGGTCCGCCACATTCTTGCCGTTATACCAGATCTCACCGTTTGTGGGGGTCTCCAAAAGGTTGATGCATCGCAGCAGTGTGGATTTACCGGAACCGGATGCGCCGATCACAGAGATCACATCGCACTTATTCACGGTAAAGTCAATGTCCTTCAAAACCTCATTCTTGCCGAAGGCCTTGGACAGGTGCTTGACCTGTAGAATCATTTCACTCATCAGCGCTCACCTCTGTTTCTGCCGAAGCGCAGCTTCTGCTTTTCCCGGGCTCTGTGTTCCTTGCTTCGCTCATCGAAGGGACTTCCCTTATCCGGATGGCTGTAAGTACCGGCAGACATGGTCAGGCTGTCCACCTGCACCAGCTCGTAGCTGGAATTACCGTCCAGCAGCTTCTCCACCCAACGCAGGAGGAAGGATGCCACCAGGGTCATGGTCAGATACCCCAGCATTTCAATGGCTGCAGAGGGGAAGTACATCATGTTGACACCCACGATGTAACGGTGTGCCGCAAAGAACTCTGTGAAGCTGATGATGAACATCACAGAGGTATCCTTCAGATTGATGATAAAGTTATTGCCGATCTGAGGCAGGATGTTCCGCAGTGCCTGGGGCAGGATCACATTGGTCATGGTCTGAACATGGGTCATACCGATGGCCTTTGCGCCCTCTGTCTGACCGGGATCGATGGAAATGATGCCGCCCCGGACAGATTCTGCCATATAAGCGCCGGTATTGATGGAGACGATCAAAATTGCCGCGGTCCAAATGTCGTCAAATTTCAGTGCGTTGTTGGTAAAGTAGGGAAGACCGTAATAAATAAACACGGCCTGCAGGACCATGGGTGTTCCCCGGAACACCTCCACATAGACCCGAACGATGCCCCGGACCAAGGCCAGGCAAAACCGCTTGAACCAGGGATCGTTTTTGCTGTGGGGGATGGTATTGAGAACACCGCAGACAAAGCCGATGACGCAGCCGATCAATGTGGCTACCACCGCCAGGATCAGGGTGTTTTTAATGCCGTTTAAGTACATGACATGGTACTTATCCCAAAGCTTTGCCACATCCTGTACCAGTTTCAGAAATACTTCCACGAAAAAAGCTCCTTTCGCGCATACATCCTCCGGCCGAAAAAGCCGGAGGATGGGCAGCGTTTTTGATTACAGCTCAGGCTGAACAGCGATGGCCTCGTCCATCAGCTTGTTGAAGTCAGCCTCGGTCATCTTGGACAGAACGCTGTCGATGGCGGTCTTCAGTGTCTCATTGCCCTTCAGCACAGAGATACCGATGTTGACATTCTCAGCACGCTCCTCCTCAGATGCAAACTGGAAGTCAGCCTCAGGTGTCTGAGAGAAGTCCAGGATCACCAGGTTCTCGTCCATTGCCACTGCGCCCATAGCGGTGGGCATATCGGTGCAGATGAAATCCACAGTGCCGGTCTGCAGCTGCATGATCATGTTGGGAGCGGTTTCTGCAGGTGCCAGCAGCTCAGCGCCCTCGATCTGGGGCAGGCAGGTATCATACCAAATGGTACCGGACTGAGAAGTGCACTTGCCGCCTGCCAGGTCTGCAATGGAAGCTGCCTGAGCATACTTGCTGTCCTTGGTGGTAACGCAGACGATGGTTGCGTAGTAGTAAGGACCAGCCATATCCACCTCAGCCATACGGTCAGCGGTCATGGACTGACCGGCAATGTTTGCGTCCATGGTCTTGGACTGAACTGCGGGGCACAGGGAATCCCATGCGGAAGACACGATCTCCAGCTCCCAGCCGTTTTCCTCACAGATCTTCTTTGCGATCATGACGTCATAGCCATTGGCATATGCACCGGGCACATTGGAAATGGGAACAGCACCGTTGCTGTCGTCCATCTGGGTCCAGTTGTAGGGTGCGTAAGCACACTCCATGCCGACGGTCAGGACACCGTCTTCCACGCCGGTGAATGCAGCGTCGCTGCCGGCGGTATCATTGCCTTCGGTCTCACCGGGGGTCTGGCTGGCAGTACAGGCTGCCAGGCTCAGCAGCATGATAGCTGCCATGAGCATTGCTAAAAACTTCTTCATTTTCTTTCTCCCTTTCAATTATGGTTTTTTGGATGCTCCGGGAAGCAAAAACTGTCATGTACGCTTTTGAACAAGCCCCCGGAAAACAAAAATCGGATCGCTTCGTCAAGCGATCCAACAGTACAGACAAACAGCATTGCCACACTGCTTCGATAGCGCTTCACAAAGTTGTGACAGTCCGGCAGATATTCTCTGACGACCCAGCTTGGAGAACTCAGGCATCCCCCGCACTTCGGCAGTCTCCCCTTTCGCTTCCTGCGGTTGCCTGACCTTGCCGGAAGCTACTGATGAAGCCCGCGCCTCTATCAAGAGCGATTCAATTTTGCACTATACTACCACAGCCCTGCCCTTCTGTCAAGCCCCTTGTTTATTTGACAACCGGGAAATAATCTGCTACTATGCACAAAAAGGGGGAAATATCAAATGTTTGCATCGAAAATCAAATTTCTGACAGCCATGGGTATTTTCGGTACCATTGGCATATTTGTCCGCTTCATCCCCCTGTCCTCCGGCATTATTGCGCTGACCCGGGGTGTGACCGGTGTTTTGTTCCTGGCTGCCGTTATGCTGCTGCGCAGGCAGAAGCCCGACCTTGCAGCCATTCGGAAGAATCTGCTTCTTTTGCTTCTATCCGGTGCTGCCATTGGCTTTAACTGGGTAGCCCTGTTTGAAAGCTACAAGCACACCACCGTTGCTACAGCGACGGTCTGCTATTATCTCGCGCCGCTTTTTTTGCTGTTGGCGTCCCCGCTCTTGGGGGAAAAGCTGACCCACAAAAAGATCCTCTGCATTGCTGTTGCACTGGTAGGTATGGTGTGTGTATCCGGTGTGTTGGACGGTCCGCTCCCCTCTGCAGGTGAGTTGACAGGCATCGCGCTTGGTGTGGTCGCTGCAGTCCTGTACGCTTCGGTTATGTTCCTGAACAAAAAGCTCTCTCCCATCGGTGCCTATGACAAAACCATCCTGCAGTTGGGTTCTTCCGCCCTTGTCATGCTGCCCTACCTGTTGCTTACCGGCGGCTTTTCCCTGCCTGCATTGTCCGGCATGCACTGGGGGCTGCTGTTTTTGGTGGGCATCGTACACACCGGAATTGCCTATACATTATATTTTGGAGCTATGAAGGATCTGCCCGCAGAAACCGTTGCCCTTTTCTGCTATCTGGATCCGGTGATCGCAATTTTGCTGTCCGCCCTGTTCCTGCAGGAGCCGATGTCCCTTTCCGGTCTCATTGGAACGGTGCTGATTTTGGGAAGCGCAGTATACAGTGAGTTCTCAGAAAAGTAAATCTCCAATATCTAAAAAGCAGGTACACGGTCGTGCAATGTCATTTAGTTAATGGTATAGGCT
This sequence comes from Faecousia sp., assembly GCA_045531815.1. Taxonomy (GTDB): domain Bacteria; phylum Bacillota; class Clostridia; order Oscillospirales; family Oscillospiraceae; genus Faecousia. The sequence goes on from JAZSER010000068.1 coordinate 39,448, forward strand.
CGGATAGGGGAACAAGAGAACGAAACACCTCCAAGACAGGAAACTGTTTTTGGAGGTGTTTTTTCATAAAATGGGCATGACAAGTACGCAGATTGGAAAATCTGCTTAAAAAGAGCTATTAAAAGCACGGAATTTATGCTACTC
>JAZSER010000052.1:0-6335 GCA_045531815.1 Faecousia sp.
GGAGTCGTACTTCAGCAGGTGAGCCAGCATCTTGGGAGAGGTCAGGTCGTTGATAGCGACAACTTCGTAACCCTCAGCACCGAACATCTGACGGAAAGCCAGACGGCCGATACGGCCAAAACCATTGATAGCAACTTTAACGGACATTGGAAATTCCTCCATTCAAAAATTACTGCATTGCAGTATGATATATGATGTTGTGGGTTTTTGACCCCATACGACATTATTATACATCAGAAAAATTTGGTTGTAAAGTATTTCTTTTGCACAAATAAGTACATTTTTATCGTTTGAGATTGGACTGATTGACAATTTCTTCCCCCAACAGACCATCCGCATGAAGATCTGTAATCCTGACCCGGGCGATCTCGTTATGCCGTCCGGTGGCCGGAACATATACCTTTATATAATTCGGTGCGTGGCCGGTATCGAAACCGCCTACGCTTTCTTCAAACAGCACTTCCTGTACCGAGCCGATCAAGGCCCGGCGGTAAGCAAGATTCATCTCATTTGCGATGGCGATGGCCCGATGGCTGCGTTCTTCCTTGGTGGCATTGTTATGCTGACCGGGCATTTTGTCCGCCGGTGTGCCGGGACGGCGGGAATAGGGGAAAATATGCATATCCGCAAAGGCACATTGCTGGATAAAGGTCAGACTTTTCGCAAATTCTTCTTCTGTCTCACCGGGGAAGGCCACGATCATATCCGTGGTGATGGCACAATCCGGGAAGAATTCCCGCAGAAGCTGCACGCTTTCGGCATACCGGGCGGTGTTGTATTTCCGTTTCATCCGCTCCAGTACCGAATCACAGCCGGACTGCATAGAAAGGTGGAACTGAGGACACAGATTGGGGTATTTTGCCATTGTTTCGCAAAATTCCCGGGTTACCACACGGGGTTCCAGGCTGCCCAAACGGATACGCAGTTCGGGTACGGCAGCACAGACGGCAGCAAGCATGGTGCTCATGGGCGGCTTGCCCGGCAGATCCGTACCCCAGCCGGCAATTTCAATGCCGGTGACCACGATCTCCTTATAGCCTCTTTCTGCCAGCTCCTTGGCCTGGCTGACTGCCAACTCCAAAGGTGCGGAGCGTACCGGCCCACGGGTGTAGGGGATGATGCAGTAGGAGCAGAAATTCACGCAGCCGTCCTGCACTTTTAGCATGGCCCGGGTGCGGCCGTCCAGTCCGCCGGCGGGGAGAATTTCAAATTCCCGGCGACGCAGAGCATTGTCCAGAGATTCCAGATGTGCCTTTTCGTTGGCGGCTGCCAGCATCATGTCCACAAATTCTTCCCGTCCGCCACTTCCGCCCAGCACATCCACCCCAAGGGCACGGACAGAGGGTGCATCGTGCTGGGTGTAGCAGCCACACACGCCGATGACTGCATTGGGATTCTCTTTCCGGCAACGGCGGATCACAGCCCGGTTCTTTTTATCCGCAACCGCGGTGACCGAGCAGGTGTTGATGATATAACCATCACATTTTTTGTCGAAAGAGACGATTTCGTGGCCTTTGGATGCAAAAATTTGCTCCATAGCCTGGGTCTCATATTGATTTGTTTTGCATCCAAGTGTGTAAAAACCAAATTTCATTTGTCAAATCCACCAAATTCTGCCGATATTTTTTGCAAATATCCACCAAAAATGCGGATTGCAAAAAATCAAAGGTTTTGATATAATCTACGCCGGTGAGGGTAGTTTTCGCTGCACTCCATTATACACGATAATTTTCACTTTGTACAGCAGGAGCGACCCAGATGCAGAATTTTCATATTACCCTTCGTTCATTTCAGGAAGTGCAGGAGTTTATTTCCCTTGCCACCGTTCAGCCTTTCGCGGTTCTGGTAGGCAACGAGGTCCAGCAGGTCAACGGCAAGAGCTTCATCGGCATGGTAAGCCTGGACTATACCCGGCCTTTGCTGGTGCAGGCGGATTGCGACAGCAGTACCTGGCAAAACTTCCGCAACCTGGCCAATAAATTTCTCGCAGAATAATGTTTTTTGCGTTCCGGGAATACCTGGGGCGTTTAGGAAAGCAAGCCCGCGGCATAGCCGCGGGCTCTTTTTTACTTCTCTAAGGCCATGACTTTGTCGATTCTCCGCTGGTGCCGGGCTTCACCGGAAAAGGCGGTGCCCAACCAGGTATCCATAATCTCAACGGCCAGTTTTTCATCCACTACGTGTGCACCCATAGCCATCACGTTGGTGTCGTTGTGCTCCCGGGTCATCCGGGCGGACATCACATCGGACAAAAGTGCGCAGCGGATGCCCTTTATCTTGTTGGCGGTAATGGAAACGCCGATGCCTGTGGTGCACAGCACGATGCCCTTGTCGCATTCTCCGCTGGCAACAGCCTTGGCAGCAGGTGCGGCAAAATCGGGATAATCGCAGCTGTCTAACGAGTAAGTGCCGAAGTCCTTGATCTGGTGACCCTGCTTTTCCAGATGGGCGATCACAGCGTTCTTCAGTTCCAGCGCACCGTGGTCACAGCCGATTGCAATTTTCATAGTTGTATCCTCCTAAAGTACATAACCGCCGTTGATGCTCAGCACCTCGCCGGTGATAAATTCTGCATTTGCCAGATATTCCATGGCCTTTGCCACATCCTGGGCCGTGCCGTTTCTGCCTACCAGGTTATCCTGCCGCAGCTGCTCCAGGGTCTCAGGGGAGACTGTGGCGCACATATCGGTAAGGATCACACCCGGGGCAACGCAATTGACCCGGATGCCGCTGGGTCCCAACTCCTGGGCAAGGGCTTTGGTCAGGGCAATAACCGCACCCTTGGTGGCGGAATAGGCCGCCTCGCAGGAGGCACCCACCTGTCCCCACATGGAGCTGACAGTGATGACAGCGCCCTTTTGTTTTTTGAGAAATGCGGGCATCGCTGCGTTGACGCAGTTGTAAATGCCCTTGACATTGACGGCAAACAGCCTGTCCCACTGCTCCTCCGGCAGCTGACTCATCAGCCCGTAAGCACAGATGCCTGCGTTGCAGATGAGAACATCCACATCCGGGATTTGGGAAAAGGCAGCCTTCACAGCAGCGGTATCCGCCACATCGCAGCAAATGGGGGTGGCACCGGTGACCGCTGCGGTTTCTTGCGCGGCGCTGTGATCCTTCTCATACAGGAAAAAAACCCGGTCGCCCTTTTCGGCAAAGAGCTTGACTGCTGCCGCACCGATGCCCCGGGAACCGCCGGTGATCACTACGGTTGACATAATATTTCCTCCGGTGATTAGAGTAAAGAGCTGCTGCCGACGGCAGCAGCTCCCGAAAATTATCTTCTGCGACTCTTGGTGCGGTGATCGGAGTACTGACGCAGAGAAGAGATCTTGCTGTCAGATTCCGTCATAAACGCTTTCAGCTTTTCTTCAAACAGCTGGTCTGCAGTTTTGGGTGCAGGAGGAGGCGTAGGTGCAGAGCGGACGGGACGGGGGGATTGCGCACCGCCGGGACGCCGGGGCGCGGAATGGAACTGGCCGGAAGGGGCTTCCCGCTGGGGCCGCGCTTCCAAACGCTTGATGGAAAGGTTGATCTTGCCGTTTTCTGTGCCGATGACCATGACCTTTACTTCCTGATCCTCGGTCAGATGCTGACGGATGTCGCTGACATAGGTGTTGGCCACCTCAGAAATATGTACAAGACCGGTCTTGTTTTCGGGCAGAGTGATGAATGCGCCGAAATTTGTGATGGATTTGACTTTGCCCTCTAATACTGCTCCTACGGTTAACTCCATGTTTATTTTGCTTCCTCCATTTTGGTAAACATCAATGCTTGATCATTCCGGCAGAAAAACCACAGAGTCCGGATCTACCAGACCAAACAGCTTGGCTGCCAATTCTTTGATGCTTTGGATCGTGCCCAGCTGGGCGATATCATCTTCCAAAGCGCTGTTTTCCTGTTCCAGCTGCGCCTGCTCCTGTGCCAGTGCCTGCTGCTGCGCCTTTGCGTCCATCAGGGCCACGCGCAGTGCCAAAAGGGCGACGATGCACACCACCAGTGTGATCAGCAGGATGCACTTGAGGGTAGTGGAACTGTGCCGGTACTTCAGCCGGATTCGGCTGAAAAAGCTTGGCCGACCTGCCATGACGGGCACCTCCGTGTTTTTGCCGGATTCTCCGACAAATATTACACTTTATTGTACCCTCTTTTTTAACACTTGCCAAGAGAAATTTCAATATTTTTTTCAAAAATTGCAAAAAAATTTTTAATGGTGAGAATAAAAATGCCGCAAACCGCCGCAAACGCTCCCAAAACAGGGCAAAAACAGGCCGCAGAAGCTTGCCTGCGGTGGTCTCCCACAGAATGACACCCAATGCGGTGCAGCCGTGATAGGCAAGGCGGATGTCTGCCTTGCACACGGCAAAGCTCAGATACAGCCACACCCAAAAAGCAGCGGCCAGAAAAAGGGCATCTGCCGGCAGGGTATGCCTTTGCCGCAGCGGACCCAGAAAGCTGTAAAAGATCCCCAGCAAGCACCCCAGACCCAGCGCAATGGCAAGCCGCGTCGCCACAAGGGCTGTGCCGGTCATTTGAACAGCCGGCTCCAAAGACCCCGTACCGGGCTGGGATCTTCAAAGAAAAGTCCGCAGATGTGTCCGGTCACTGTGACCTGCCCGCTGTCCGCGGTCAGCGCCTTCAGCTGCAGCTCCTGCCCCTGGATCTCCAGAAGTCCCAGGCTTGTCTGGAGGGAAACCGAGGAGTCATCAAACCGGAGCACCTCGGTGACACCGGATATGGTCAAGTCTTTTCGCTCATTCAGTACGATTTTTTGCGGAAGCGGCAGCTTCTCGGGGATCATGCCCATCACCTCGATACAGAATATGCACCCCAATACCGGGATAGACCATTTGACACAGCTGCGCTTTGGGGGTATACTGATAGAGCAGGAGGTGAGCAGATGGACATTGGCTGCATGGAGCTGAAGGACCGCTCCGGGCATGAGGCCGGGCGGCTTTTGCTGGCGCAGATGTACCGGCAGCGGACAGGCTGCGATCTGCCCCGGATCCTGCATACCCCCAGGGGAAAGCCGTACTTTGCAGAGGGGACGCTGCATTTTTCCATCTCCCACACAAAGCGGCGGGTGTTCTGCGTGCTGTCTGAAAGACCGGTGGGCATCGATGCAGAGGAGCTGGACCGACAGATCGACCTGCGCCTTGCCGGGAAGATCCTTTCCGGGACGGAGCGCGCCAGGTTTGAATCAGCGGAAGATCCGCGCCTTACGCTGCTGCGGCTTTGGGTCCTGAAGGAGGCCGCTGCCAAATGCACGGGGGAGGGCCTTCGGGGCTACCCCAACAAAACGGATTTTTCTCCGGATGATGAGAGAATACAGGTAAAAGATCACTGCCTGGTGGCAGTGGTAGAAGGATAAATTCCAATTTATCGAGCAGTTGCGCGATAAACCGGGATTCAAAGATAGGAGAGAGCGGTTATGTTATTTGATACCCATGCCCATATGAATGACCCTGCCTTTGACGAGGACCGCAGTGCAATGATCCTTGGGCTGAAGGACAAGGGCGTAGAGTTTGTAATGAATGTAGGCTGCTGCCTGGAATCCTCCGGTGACTGCATCAAGCTGGCGGAGGAATATCCCTTTGTCTACGCATCGGTGGGAAGCCACCCGGATTCTGCCGATGAGGTGGACGAGAAGGTTTTGGAGCAGTACCGGCAAATGGCAAAGCATCCCAAGGTGCTGGCCATCGGTGAGATCGGTCTGGATTATTACTATGAAACCATCCCCCGGGAGGTGCAGCAGAAGGCATTCCGTATGCAGATGGAGCTGGCCCGGGAACTGAACATGCCGGTGATCGTCCATGAGCGCAATGCCCATGATGACGGCATGCGCATCGCAAAGGAATTCAAGGATGTGACCGGTGTGTTCCACTGCTACTCCGGCTCTGCGGAGATGGCCCGGCAGCTGGTGGATATGGGCTGGTACATCGGCTTCACCGGTGTGCTGACCTTTAAAAATGCCCGTAAGGCGGTGGAAACGGCGGAGCGCATCCCTCTGGAGCGGATCGTGCTGGAAACGGATTGCCCCTTTATGGCACCGGAACCCTTCCGGGGCAAGCGCAATGACCCCGGCTACCTGTTCCGCATGGCGGAGCGGCTGGCGGAGATCCGGGGGATCACCTTGGAGGAGGTCCATGCCGTGACCACGGAAAACGCAAAGCGGCTGTACAGACTATGAATAAAAAGGGGTTGTCTCAAAATGAATGAGACAACCCCAAATTGCATATTTATGTGTAGGGAACGGCCTGTGTGCCGTTCCTAAGTGTATATTTTGGAACTAATTTTCGGAATGACACATAGGTCATTCCCTACATATGCATTTT
>JAZSER010000076.1:0-10359 GCA_045531815.1 Faecousia sp.
ATCCCCGGCGCTATGCCAAGATCAAGCAATCCCCCCTGTAATCAAATCACCGGACGGTATCTAAAAGATACCGTCCGGTTTTTGCGCAATCTGCGGATATACCGGAAATTCCCCGTAACGGGAATGTAGGGGCGGTGGATCCAGCGAACCGGGTGCGTGTAATCGGTGCAGCAGCGGGAGGGCACAGAGACCCTCCCCTACATAGGCGCACATTGAACACCGGCTGTAGGGGAGGGGTTCCATCCCCTCCCGTTACCCGGTGGCATAAACCCACCCGGTTGGTATGATCGGTGCATTTTGCGGGAGGGCGCAGAGACCCTCCCCTACATTTGGTGCGGTGCGTCACTCGAACCGGGAGTGTGTAATCGGTGCGGTAACGGGAGGGCACAGAGACCCTCCCCTACATAGGTGCGCCACCGTACAACGGCCGGAGGGGAGGGGTTCCATCCCCTCCCGTTACCCAGTGGCATAAACCCACCCGGTTGGTATGATCGGTGCGGTTTACGGGAGGGCGCGGAGACCCTCCCCTACATTTGGTGCGGTGCATCGAACGAACCGGGCGCGTATAATCGGCGCGGCAGCGGGAGGGCGAAGAGGTCCTCCCCTACATTTGCCGGTGCATCAATGGGTGCGGTTTTTGTGAAATTCTATGCAAAAAAATGAATAGAAAAAATGCCGTTTTTTTCCGGGAATTGCCTGTGGAAAAAAAGCATTTTTTTCCACAATCTACCCCAAAGGGGGACTTGTTTTTTCGGCAAAAATATGTTAAAATTTACGGTGAGAAAATAGTACCTGCAGGAAATGATTTTTCTTAGAAAAATAGAACAATTTCAGAGGAAAGGAGCCTCATTTATGTACTCATCTGCCTATGTTTGGGCAAAGGTTTTAAATCATATGGAAGAGCGTTTGGGCGCGGTTACCGTCTCTGCCTGGTTTGACGATGCGGAGATCGTGGAGCTGACCGAAGAACAGCTGATTTTATACTCGGCAAACGAATTCCGCAGGGAGATCATCCGCCGCCGCTGTACCGATTATATTCAGGATGCTCTGAAAGAAATATTCAATTCCGATGCCAAGCTGGTGGTTTTCGGTGACGAAGAGCTGAACACCTTTAAGGATAAAAACTCCAAGTCCACCTCCATGGATTTTAACCCCCAGTTTACCTTTGATAATTTCGTCGTGGGACCCTCCAACCGGTTCGCCCACGGTGCTGCCACCGCTGTCAGCAATGCCCCGGGCCAGACCTACAACCCTTTGTTTATCTACGGCCCTCCCGGTGTTGGCAAGACCCACCTGCTTTACGCCATCGCCAACGGCATCCGCCGGGCCAATCCCAATGCCAATATCGTCTATATCAAGGGCGACCAGTTCACCAACGAGCTGATCCAGGCCATCCAGAGCGGTAAGAATATCGAATTCCGCAGCAAATACCGGGAGGCCGACCTGTTCCTCATCGACGATATCCAGTTTATTGCCGGCAAGGAATCCACCCAGGAGGAATTTTTCCATACCTTCAACAAGCTCTACGAGGAGCACAAGCAGATCGTCATGACCTCCGACCGGAAGCCCAGCGATATGCTGACCCTGGAGGACCGGCTGCGCACCCGCTTTGAGTGGGGTCTTCTGGCAAGCATCGATACCCCGGATTATGAGACCCGTATGGCGATCATCAAGACCAAGGCCGTTTCCCTGGGCCTGGATCTTTCCGACGAGGTCTGCAACTACATTGCCGTGAATGTCACCAACAATGTCCGGCAGATCGAAGGCACGGTGAAAAAGATCATGGCATACCGGGATCTGAACAATATGCCCCTGGATCTTCCCAATATCTCCCGGGCCATCGACGATATGTTCAAAAGCGAGGGCAATGCCCTACCCACGCCCAGCCTGATCATCAGCCAGGTCTGCAAATTCTATTCCATTGACGAAACGGTGCTCCGGGGCACTTTGAAAAACAAAGGCACTGCCGAGGCCCGGCAGGTGGCCATTTATCTGATCCGGAAGCTGACCAACCTGAGCACCCCGGAGATCGGCAAGGAATTCAACAAGGATCACTCCACCATTCTGCACTCCATCAATAAGGTGGAAAAGACCTTAAACAGCGGCGACGAGGTCCTGAAGAACAACATCCGGGACATCACTGCCAACATCAATTCCTGCCTGTAACATTTGTCCACAGGGGCTGTGGAATGTGGAAAGATAAGCTGTTGAAATCTTTTCCTGAAAATCCCCGTTTTTCCCCCTGTGCAAAAGTTATTCTTTTCAACAATTTCCCTGTGGAAAAAAAGAGATTCTGTCTGTAAGGAAAAACCCACTTTTCCACATAAAATTTCCCTATTACTACAGTTACTGCCTAAAATATATCGAAATATATATTTATCTATTTATCTTTACAAAAAGGAGCGGCTCTTATGCGTTTTACCTGTGAAAAAAGTATGCTGGTCACCGGTCTGAATATCACCGGAAGAACCGTTGCACAAAAAAGCGCACTGGCTGCCATTGAAGGCATCCTTTGCTGTGCTTCTGCCGGGCTGAGCCTTACCGGCTTTAATATGGAAACCGCCATCACCTATCAGATCGATGCGGAAGTACCCGATCCCGGTAAGTGTATTCTGCCTGCAAAGCTCTTTGGTGACATTATCCGCCGTCTGCCGGAGGGTCCTGTCACTGTGGTGGTGGACGATAACTATAAGGTCTCCATCCGGGCAGGCTATGCCTCCTTCTCCATTTCCGCGGAATCTGCCGAGGACTATCCGGAGCTGCCGGATGTGGGTGACGGCAGAAGCGTCCGGATCCCCCAGTCTGCGCTGAAGGAGCTTATTGGCGGTACCATCTTCTCTGTTTCTGAAAACCAGGGCCGCCCCATCCACACCGGTGTGAAATTCGAGGTGGAGGACACCACCGTTTCCGCCATTGCCGTGGACGGTTTCCGCCTTGCAAGAAGAACCTACCACACAGAAACGCCCACCGGCAGGACTATGGCATTTGTTGTGCCTGCCCAGGGTCTGAAGGAAGTGGAAAAGATCCTGCAGGATACCGACGAGGATGTGGCATTTACCCTGGGTACCAAGCACATTCTCTTCCAGATCGGCTGCGCTACCCTGGTGTGCCGTCTTTTGGAGGGTGACTTCCTGGATTGGCGCCGGGTCGTGCCTACGGATTGCCCGGTGAAGCTGGTTGCCAATGTGGCAGAGCTTTCTTCCTGCATCGAGCGTGTGGGTCTGATCGTTTCGGAAAAGTACAAGAGCCCTGTGCGCTGCGTATTTTCTGATCAGGTGCTGCACTTAAAGACCAATACCACCATCGGTGCTGCTGAGGACCGCTGCACCTTTGCCGGTGACGGCAAGGAGCTGGAGATCGGCTTTAATGTGCGCTATCTCAATGACGCACTGCGGGCTGTCCCCGGGGATGAGGTGGTTTTGGAGCTGACCAACGGCTTAAGCCCCATCGTCATGACTCCGGCAAACGACAAGCATGATTTTGCATACATGGTCCTGCCTGTCCGGATCTCTACCTAAGCGCTGTTTTTGTATGAAGAAGGAGAAGAAGAATGTCTGAAAAGGAAATCCCCGTAGTGATCGGTACGGAATTTATCAAGCTGGAAGCTGCACTGAAGTTTGCCAATGCCACAGAATCCGGCGGCATGGCAAAAACCGTGATCCAGGAGGGGGAAGTTACGGTCAATGGCCAGGTCTGCACCATGCGGGGAAAGAAGCTGTACCCCGGTGACCGGTTTGCCTTTGCCGGAACTGCGTATTTGATTTGTGTCCATGCACCTAACTGATATCGCTTTGGAAAATTTCAGAAATTACCGCTCTTTGTTTCTGGAATTTGATCCCGGTGTGAATCTGATCGTGGGCGACAATGCCCAGGGTAAGACAAATCTTTTGGAGGCGGTATGCTACCTGGGCTCCGGTAAGAGCTTTCGGACCCAGCGGACGGCAGAGCTGGTGCGCCTGGGTGCGGAATTTGCAGAGATCCGTGCCGGTGTCCGGTCCCAGGACCGGCAGCAGGCGCTGCGTTGGGTGCTGTTTCCCGCTGCCCGCCCCCGGCAGCTGTACTGCAATGCAGTGAAGAAAAAAGCAGCCGGAGAGATTGCCGGTGTTCTGCAGACCGTTCTGTTTTGCCCGGAGGATCTGATGGTTTTAAAAACCGGAGCCTCCGCCCGGCGGCGGCTGGGGGACCATGCCCTTTGCCAGCTGCGGCCAAACTATGAGGCGGCACTTTCTGAATATCACCGGATATTGGAGCAGAAAAGCCGTATTTTAAAGGACCGGTTCGAGCATCCGGAGCTGACGGAGCTTTTGCCGGATTATAACGAGCAGCTTTGCCGGGTAGGCGCACTTCTGATCTCCTACCGTGCCCGGTTTTATCAGGGGCTGGGCAAAGCCGCGGAGACCTTCCACCGGCATTTTTCCGGTGGGGCGGAGGAATTTTTATTGGAATATAAGACGGTGTCCACGGTGAAAGATCCCTTTGCGCCGGTGGATACCCTGGCAGACCGGCTGCGGGAGCACCTGCAGAGCCACTACCGGGCGGAACTGGAAAGCGCCCAGTGTCTCACCGGTCCGCATAAAGATGATTTTGATGTATCCCTTTCCGGAATGAGTCTGAAGGCCTTCGGCTCACAGGGTCAGGTGCGTACCGCTGCCATCAGCCTGAAGCTGGCCCAGCGGGAGCTGATGGCCAACCAGTCCGGACAGATCCCGGTGCTTTTATTGGACGATGTTTTGTCGGAGTTGGACCCTGGACGGCAGGATTTTGTGCTGAATCAGATCCGGGAGGGACAGGTGTTCATCACCTGCTGCGAGCCGGGTCGGTTTACCAGGCTGGGAAAGACCGTCGAGATACACGGCGGTGCTTTGCGATCCGAAACTGTTTGAACTACCGCTTTTTGAGGAGTATATATTATGGCAGATGAAACAAAAGTAACACAGGAATACGGCGGCTCTCAGATCCAGGTCCTGGAAGGCCTGGAGGCTGTGAGAAAGCGCCCCGGTATGTATATCGGTTCCACCTCCGCTTCGGGCCTGCACCATTTGGTCTATGAGATCGTGGATAACTCCATCGATGAGGCCCTGGCCGGGTACTGTAAGCACATCACCGTGACCATTAATCCCGGCAATTCCATTACCGTAACCGATGATGGCCGTGGCATTCCTGTGGATATTCAGCCCCAGACCGGAAAGCCCGCTCTGGAGGTGGTTTTCACCGTTTTGCACGCAGGCGGTAAGTTTGGCGGCGGCGGTTATAAGGTTTCCGGCGGTCTGCACGGCGTGGGCGCGTCGGTGGTCAATGCCCTGTCCCAGTGGCTGCAGGTCCGGGTGCATAAAAACGGCAACATCTATGAGATGAAGTTTGCCCGGGGTCAGATCACCCAGCAGATGAAGGTGGTGGGAAGTACCGATAAGACCGGTACGGAGGTCACCTTCCAGCCCGATCCGGAGATGTTTGATGAGCTGGAGTACAGCTATGAGGTGCTGCATGAGCGTATGCGGGAAGAGGCATTTTTGAATGCGGGCCTTTCTATCAGCATCACCGATGACCGCCAGGAGACTCCTGTGGGAGAGACCATGTGCTATGAGGGCGGCATCCGGGAGTTCGTCACCTTTACCAACCGGAAAAAGACGGTTTTGCATGAAGAAGTGATCTATATGGCAGGCGCCAAGGGCGATGCCAGCTGCGAGATCGCCATTCAGTATAACGACAGCTATAACGAGTCCATCCAGTCCTTTGCCAACGATGTGCGTACCCCCGAGGGCGGCATGCACGAAACGGGCTTTAAAACGGCCCTGACCCGGGTGCTCAATGCCTACGGTGCCAAGGCCGGTGTGATCAAGGGCGACGACAAGGTAACCGGTGAAGATTGCCGGGAGGGCATTACCGCCATTATCTCCGTCAAGCTCACCGACGCCCAGTTCGAGGGTCAGACCAAGGCAAAGCTGGGCAATGCCTATATCCGCACCCTGGTGGAGCAGATCATGGGTGATCAGCTGGCTACCTACTTTGAGGAGCATCCGGCAGTTGCCAAGCTGATCCTGGAAAAGGCCATGATGGCCAACCGGGCAAGAGAAGCCGCAAGAAAAGCCCGGGAAAATGCCCGCCGCAAGACCGGTCTGGAATCCGGCGGTATGCCGGATAAGCTCCAGGACTGCAACGAAAAAGACCCCTCCCTGTGCGAACTGTACATCGTCGAGGGTGACTCCGCTGCAGGCTCTGCCATCCAGGGCAGAGATTCCCGATTCCAGGCAATTCTGGCCATGTGGGGTAAGATGCTCAACGTGGAAAAGGCCCGGGCAGACAAAATTTACGGAAACGATAAGCTTTCTCCTCTGATCATCGCCCTGGGCGGCGGGATCGGAGAGGATTTCGATATCGAGAAGCTGCGCTACCACAAGATCGTCATTATGTCCGATGCGGACGTGGACGGTGCCCATATCCGGACACTGCTTCTGACATTCTTCTTCCGGTATATGCGCCCGCTGATCGAAAACGGATATGTTTACTCCGCAGTGCCGCCTCTTTACAAGCTGAAAAAGGGTAAGACCGAGCGTGTTGCCTACTCTGACGAGCAGAGAGATCAGGTTTCCGCGGAAATGCGTGGCGAGTCCGGTGCAAAGGTGGAGATCTCCCGGTTTAAGGGCCTTGGCGAAATGGACCCCCATGAGCTTTGGGAGACCACCATGGATCCGGAAAAGCGTACCCTGCGCCGGATCACCCTGGACGATGCCCGCCGTGCTGACGAGATCTTTACCGTTCTCATGGGCGAGCAGGTAGAGCCCCGGAAGGAATGGATCGAACAGAACGCAAAATACGCCATCAATATTGATATCTGATGGTTTCTATGTTTTCATTTTAGAAAGTAACTCACGCCGGCTCGCAATGACAATTTGGAAAACTTTGTGATACACTCTATGGAGGTGTTTTTTTGGCAAAACATAACCGTGATTATAAGCCGGAGGATATTCTCTTTCCGGATCAGACAATAACGGAATCCAATCTGGTGGAGGAAATGGAAAAGTCCTACATCGAGTACGCCATGAGCGTGATCGTGGGCAGAGCTCTGCCCGATGTAAGAGACGGTCTGAAGCCTGTCCACCGGCGGATTCTGTATACCATGTACGAAAGCGGCCTGACATCTGACAAGCCCTTTAAAAAGTCAGCCACCTGTGTCGGTGATGTGCTGGGTAAGTACCATCCCCACGGTGACTCCTCGGTTTATGATGCCATGGTCCGTCTGGCGCAGAATTTCTCCATGCGCTATATGCTGGTGGACGGCCACGGCAACTTCGGCTCTGTGGATGGCGACCCCCCGGCTGCTTACCGTTACACCGAGGCCCGTATGAGCAAGCTCAGCAATGAGATGCTCCGGGATATCGATAAGGATACGGTGAACTGGGATCCCAACTTCGACGAATCCCGGAAAGAGCCCCGGGTGCTGCCCAGCCGCTTCCCCAATCTGCTGGTGAACGGTTCTTCCGGCATCGCAGTGGGTATGGCTACCAATATCCCGCCCCATAATCTCACAGAGGTGATCAACGCCTGCGTGGCAGTCCTGGACGATCCCGAGGTGACCATGGTGGACCTGATGGAGCATGTCACCGGTCCGGATTTCCCCACCGGCGGCATCATCATGGGCCGCAGCGGTATCCGTGCCGCCTACGCAACCGGCCGGGGTAAGGTGGTGGTCCGTGCCCGGACAGAATTCGAGGAATTCAACAAGGACCGCATCCGTATCATCGTCACCGAGCTGCCTTACCAGGTCAATAAGCGTCAGCTGATCAAGAATATTGCAGACCAGGTGAAGGACAAGCGCCTGGAGGGAATTTCCGACCTGCGTGACGAGACCGACCGCAACGGTATGCGCATCGTCATTGAACTGAAGAAGGATGCCAATCCCCAGGTGGTGCTGAACACCCTGTTCAAGCAGACCGCCCTGCAAAGCAGCTTCGGCATTATCATGCTGGCGCTGGTGGACGATCAGAAGCAGCCCAGAATTCTCAGCCTCCGGCAGATCATCGATGAGTATCTGACCTTCCAGATGGAGGTCCTGACCCGCCGGACCCGTTACGATCTGAAAAAGGCCCAGGAGCGGGCACACCTGTTGGAAGGTCTGCTCATTGCCCAGGATAACATCGACGAGGTCATCCGGATCATCCGCAGCGCTTACGATGATGCCAAGGAGCGGCTGTGCCAGCGCTTTGGCTTGGACGATGTCCAGGCGCAGGCGATCCTGGATATGCGTCTGAAGGCCCTGCAGGGTCTGGACAGAGAAAAGCTCCAGGCAGAATTCAACGAGCTGCAGGAGAAGATCCGATACTATAACGAGCTTCTTGCCGATCCGGAGAAGCTGAAAGCCGTCCTGCGGGAGGAGCTGGTGGCCATCCGGGATAAGTTTGGCGACGCCCGCAAGACCGAGATCCAGGAGATCGAGGACGAGATCGACATTGAAGATCTCATCGAAGAGGAGCAGTGCGTCTTTACCATCTCCAACCATGGCTATGTGAAGCGGATGCCTGTGGATACCTACCGGACCCAGTCCAGAGGCGGCAGAGGCGTCAATGCACAGAATCTGAAGGAAGAGGACTACGTCAAGAGTCTGAATGTGGCCTCTACCCACGATCACATCCTCTTCTTCACCGATAAGGGCAAGGTCCACCACCGGAAGGGCTACCAGGTACCCGAGGCAGGCAGGACCGCAAGAGGCACAGCCATGATCAATGTGCTGCCCCTGGAGCCGGAGGAGACGGTCACCGCCATGGTGATCACCAGAGAGTTCCATGAGGACGAGTATCTGGTGATGGTCACCCGGAAGGGTACTGTGAAGCGGATCCCCTTTATTGCCCTGAATACCCGCAGACGCACCGGCATCCGGGCCATTACCCTGGAGGAGGGCGATCAGCTGATCAATGTGATGCGTACCAACGGGGATGACAACATTATCCTTGCCACCGCAGGGGGCATGGCCATCTGCTTCAATGAGACGGATGTGCGGCCCATGGGCAGAGATGCAGCAGGTGTCCGTGGTATTATGTTAACTGAAGGTGACCGGGTCATCGGTGCGGAAAAGGCAGAAGAGGGCACGACCCTGCTGACCGTCACCGAAAATGGCTACGGCAAGCGCACCGCCCTTTCCGAGTATCTGCGCACCGGCCCCAACGGGGAAAAGGTGGCACAGAGCCGTGGCGGTAAGGGTCTGAAGAACTACAACATTACGGAAAAGACAGGCGCTGTGGCAGGCTGCTGCCTGGTCAGCGATACCGACGATGTGATCCTCATTGAAAATGGCGGTGTCATCATCCGTGTGCCTGCAGCATCCATCAATATTTACAAGCGGGATGTAATGGGTGTCATCGTGATGCGCATCGAGGAGGGCAACAAGCTGGTATCTCTGGAGCGTGTGCCCACCATCAGCGATGAGGAGACCCAGGCGTGAAAACCGTAACACTTTATACTGACGGTGCTTGCTCCGGAAACCCCGGCCCCGGCGGCTGGGGGGCGATCCTGGAGTACAACGGCGTGGAAAAGGAGCTGTCCGGGGGCGAGGGGGAGACCACCAACAACCGGATGGAGCTCACCGCGGTGATCCGGGGTCTGCAGGCTCTGAAGGAGCCCTGCATCGTGGAGCTGTATTCCGACTCCAAGTATGTCATCGACGCATTGGAAAAGGGCTGGGCATGGGGCTGGCGGAAAAAGGGCTGGATCAAGTCCGACAAAAAGCCGGCGCTGAATCCGGACCTTTGGGAGATCCTGCTGGATCTGACCATGCGCCATGAGCTGCGCTATCACTGGGTCAAGGGCCATGCGGATCATCCCAAGAACAACCGCTGCGATGAGCTGGCGGTGGCGGAAAGCAAGAAGTTTTAAAAGAAGGGAACAGGGGTTATGTATTTATCCATCGGAAACGATATGGCGGTGCGGGATACATCGGTGATCGGGATTTTCGATCTGGACAATACCAGTACCTCTAAGCGGACCCGGGATTTTCTTACCAAGGCGGAAAAAGAAGGCCAGGTAGTTCCCTGTGACGATCTGCCCAAGAGCTTTGTGCTGACAGTGGAATACGGAATGACCCATGTGCGGCTGTCGGCCCTTTCCGCAGCCACTCTGGAAAAAAGAATGCGATAAACAAAAAGCACCGGTGGGAGACCACCGGTGCTTTTTGTAATAGATACGATTTTTATATATTCCGGTTACGGGGAATTTCCGATATATCGCAATCGTAGGGCGGGGGCTTGCTCCCGCCGGTGATTTTGGAACAAAATCACATTGCGCAAGCAATCATTTTCTTCGAAAATCCGGAAATTTGACAATTTCCGGCGGCGGGAGCAAGCCCCCGCCCTACGCGCGTAAATCGCA
>JAZSER010000097.1:0-3964 GCA_045531815.1 Faecousia sp.
CCAGTTCTGGATCGATGAGACCGATGCGCTGCTGCCTTCCCTGTACGGCAAGATGAATGAGGGCGTGACCTCTGACGAGCTGAACATCAAGTTCCAGATCGAGGCTGTTTGGGATACCGGCAGCCAGGTGTTCGAATTTGAGGAGAAGCACGTCGATGAGTACATGGAAAAATGGGATACAGCATCTCTGTACCTGAACATCAAGGGCACAGAGGGTGTAACGGGCCTTAAGTACCGTGCAAGAATTGTCTACGGCACAGAGACCGGCAACCAGGTGTTCATCCAGTTGGGTGACTATGTGTCTCATGTATACCAAGCTACAAACTAATTCCGGTGAAAGGAGTCATGACTATGAAAGTTAAATATGAGACCCCTGTAGCAGAAGTCATCGATTTTTGCGCACTGGAAAAGCTTGCAGCGGAAGACAGACGCGCCAATGAAATTATTCCGGACGAGAATATGAGCATGGGCGTTGGCGACAGATAATAACAGAGATTCCATGGAAAGCCCCCCGGCACATATGTGTCGGGGGGCAATTTTTGTTGGATGGCGGAGATTCTGTTTGACATAGGATTCTGCATGGGGTAAGATAAATTCAGAAGATCCGGAAGCGGATCCCGGAAAAGGGGGAGAGGCAATGAACAAGAAAAAAATGACCTTGATCATAGGCGCTGTTTTGCTTGTGGCGCTTGGTGTGTTCTTTTTGCGCAATGTAGGTGCAGGCAAGAGCGAAAAGCGGCCGGTATCGGTTATGTCCGGTGCAGACCTGCTGCATTGGCTGGGAGATGGCGGCGCTGCGCTGACGGCAAAGGAAGCGGCAGGTACCTATTATTTTAAGCTTTCAGCCAATATCACCCTGGGAGAAGCTGCGCTGATCGACAACGGTCACAGCGTGGTCATCGACCTTAACGGACATACCATCCAGGGAAAAAAGCAAGCCCAGGACCGGCTCTTCGCGGTCACCGAGGGCGCATCTCTTACCCTGCTGGACGGAACGGTTTGCAGCCCCGGAGCGGATGCCAACGGCGGCATCGTGCTGGTGGAGGGTGACGGCTGTGCCTTGCATCTGGAGAATGTGACACTGACCAACACAGATGACACCCAGATCGCAGAAGGCACCTCCGGTGGTGTGATCTATGTAAAATCTACCGATATGGAAAACCCCGCCCAGGTGACCCTCAAGGGAAATTCCGTCATCAACGGTTCTACCTCCGGCCTGCGCAACTCCGGTGGCAGCATTTGTGCTGCTGGCACAGCACAGATCCGCATGTACGGCGGCACGATCCAGGACGGACAGGCAGGCACCGGCGGCAATGTGCAGCTGACGGAACGGGCAGCGCTGTACCTGTATGAGGGCACCGTGCAAAATGGCCGTGCCTTGGGCAAATCTGCCACAGTGGGAATGGGCGGCAATGTGAACATGAAGGCGAAAGCCCGGTTCTATATCTGTGGCGGTATGGTCTCCGGTGGCGATGCCTCAAGAAACGGCGGCAATGTGTTTGTTTCCAACTACGGCACAGACAGTGAGGAAGAAGGCCTTCATCTGTATGGCGGCAGTCTGGTGGGTGGCACTTCGGTTTCCGGCGGCGGTAATATTTTTGCCACCGATCCGGATTCTGTGATCCGTATTTACGGTGGCAGTGTGGTAGATGGAAAGAGCAACATGGGCGGAAATATCTACCTGGAGGCTGCGCAGCTGATAATGCGGGGCGGCACACTTACCGGTGCAGGCAACAATATGACCAATCTGTATGGCGGCAATGTGTTTAATTCCCGGGGCCGGATCACCATGTATGATGGGGTCATTGAAAAGGCAATGACCGTGAACAGCGGGGGCAATGTGTTCCTGGAAGACGGAACGATGGAACTGTATGGCGGTGTGATCTCCAACGGCAGATCTGCTGCCATGGACGTCAATGTCGGTGGCGGAAACCTTTACGCAACCGGAGACAGCGTCATCAATATGTATAACGGAACCATCACCCGGGGCATTTCCAATTATGATAAGTATAAAGACAGCTCTGCCGCAGGCGGCAATGTGATGATCGCCGGAAATACCTTCATGCAGATGTTTGGCGGCACCATCTCCGACGGCATGATCTACGGAAAGATCTCCCGTGGCGGCAATGTCTATGTTTACGGACAGACCAAAAAGAGCAACGCGGTGTTCCAGATGTATGGCGGTGAGATCCTGGCCGGTGAGACCCAGGGAACCATGCGGGGCATGGCAATTGCGGCCTACGGAGAGTCGAAAACAGCCGCGGATACGGCAGGCAGAGGCACTGCCCGGATCTTTGGCGGTACTGTCAAGTTTACAGGTCCCTATAACAGCAGCTCCAAGGTGTACAGCCTGTACACCAACCGTATGGATATGGAATGTCTGCGGGTCTTTACGGATCTGGCACTGGCAGGGAAACAGAGCAATGCAGTCACAGGTCCGTGCCCGGACAGCACCCACGAAACAAAGGTGGAATATCTGCAGCCCACCTGTGTTACCTCCGGATATACCCACTACCGCTGCAACACCTGCGGAGATTGGTATCAGGTCACAGAGAATCCCCTGGGTCACGGACGCATGGAAGGCCAGGCGGTGGAGATTGCCGGTCAGCCGGGGTGGTATCGCTTTAGCTGCGAGCATTGCGGTGTGTGGTACAGCAAGGATGCGGTCTACTACATCGAACCCACAGAGGAAGAGCAGTACCAGGTTGCCGAGCCCCTGGCATACCCGGATTACACCTTCTCCCAGACCCCGGACACCACCCAGCTGCGGCAGACAGCGGTGCAGGCCATGCGGGATCTTCTGTCGGTGCAGTGGTGCTCTCCCAATGGCTTGGGCTACTATAAAAATGGCAGCAAGAAGTTCTTCGATTACCCGGAGAAGATGACCTTTGGCGGAGTGATGTACTCCGGCGCAGGCTCCGGCCTGTTCCAGTTCCTGGAGTTTTATGATTATGAAACCGGACGCTTCCAGCATCCCGGCACAGCAGACCGAGTGAAAAACGAGGTGGGTAGTGCCTGTACGGACTCGTTGCTTTGGAGCTGGTCCACGGTTTGCAACTCCTTTAACTGCGGATACTTCCCCAGCACCATGGTGCAGAGCAACGGCTTCCTGTTGGTGGGTGAGTATCGGTATGACAAATCTGTGAAAAGCTTCTATGCCCTGTCCACAGAGAAGATCGTAGAAGACAACGGTCAGCAGGTCATGGCAAGATCCTATGCCCAAATGCTGCCGGCAGATATTCTGGTCTCCAGCACGGATATTCACGGCATGATGGTCATTGAAGCACCCCAGGTGGTGCACAATGCTGACGGCACGGTGAATACGGAGGAAAGCTTCGTAATGATCCAGGACCAGCGTGGCGGCATCGGTGCGGATTTCTATGAGGTGTACCACGAAGGCTATACCGTGCACCACAGCGGCCGGATCAGCGAGAAATATACCTTCGCCCAGCTTCTGGAAAAGAACTATATTCCGGTCACCACAGCGGAGTTTGCAGGGGTCAAGTCCTATGAGCCTGCAGAGGTGACGGTGCAGGGTGGCGCTGCCACCACGGTGCAGCAGCTGCAGCAGCTGACGGTCAACTCCAATTATCCTATAGCGGTGATCAATATCTACGCTATGGAGGAAGCCGGCAACAAGACGCTGCTGGACAAGGTCCTGTTCAATGGTTTGTCTGAAAAGGGTGTGCCCCGGAGCTATGCCTTCGGTGACAACCAGGTGCTGCAGAGCCTGGACGCTGCGCCCTACAGCCAGATCACTGTGGAGGTAGTCAGCTCCACCGGTGAGCGGTTTACCCCCATTACGGTGACACTGAACTAATAAAAAGAGGGTGTCTCAAAATGCATATGTAGGGAATGACCTATGTGTCATTCCGAAAATTAGTTCCAAAATATAGATTTAGGAACGGCACACAGGCCGTTCCCTACACATAAATATGCAATTTGGGGTTGTCTCATTCATTTT
>JAZSER010000045.1:0-13818 GCA_045531815.1 Faecousia sp.
AGCAGTTTTTCGTCTCCGGTCATGACCGCAAGCGTAAAATTCTGAGGTCCGCCGGCAGACAAAATTGCCATCGCCGCCTTTGGACCGACGCCGTTGACACTTGTCAGCAGTTCGAAGCAGCGCTGCTCCTCTTTCGAAATAAAGCCATAAAGATCGTAAGCATCCTCGCGGATGGATTCGGTAATGTACAGCCGGGCGGGCTGATTCAGCTTGAGCTGGGCGGCGGTATACGCGGTGATCCGACAGCCGTAGCCAACACCGCCGCAATCGATCACGGCAAGTCCGGGCTCCAGAACGGTAACCGGACCGGAAACATAGTAGAGCATAAGAAATCTCCTTTATAAGAAGCGGGATTATTTGGGCTGCAGCTGCGCCAAAAGGGAGGTGCTGGACCGTGCGTGGCACAGGGCGATGGCGATGGCATCTGCTGCATCGTCGGGCTTGGGCAGCTGCTCCAGGCGCAAAAGCCGCTTGGTCATATCCTGGACCTGGTGCTTGGTGGCATTGCCGTAGCCCACAACAGCCTGCTTGACCTGCATGGGCTTATAGGAAAACACCGGAACACCTGCCTGCCGGATGGCCAGCAGGATCACGCCTCTGCTTTGGGCGACCCCGATACCCGTGGTTACATTCTGACCAAAGAAAAGCTCTTCAATGGCAACGGCATCGGGCTTGGCAGCTTCCAGCAAGGTCTTCATATCTTCGTAGATGATCTCCAAGCGGGCAGAAAAATCCATGCCGGCCGGGGTGGTGATGGCACCGCATTTTAAAAGCTGCGAATTGCCCCGCTGGGCCTCGATCAAACCGAAGCCGGTAATGCCGTAGCCCGGGTCGATCCCAAGGATCCGCATTATACGCCACCTCGCATTATGTTGATGTAGTACATCAGTACCACAAGGAGAAACAGAACCAATCCGATCCGGGCAAGCCATACCTGCCAGGCGGGCCTTGGGGTGTAGGAAGCATCCGCTTCTTCCAGCTGCTCCAGCTGTTCTTCGTCCATAGAGAATCACCTCCTGACTATAATAGCACATTTGTTTTAAAATTCCTAATACTTTTTTGTACATGATTTGCAAGCTTTTGGAAATACTGCTTGTAAGAGGTGGTGGTTCTTTATGGGAAAGTTTGCCTGCGGCACAAAAGTGCTGTCAGGAGCCGGCAGTGTGGCTTGCCTGAAAAAGCTCAATGCCCAGCGGATGCTCCTGGTGGCAGACCCTTATTTTATGGAAAACGGAACGGCACAGAGGATCGCGTCATTGGCAGCACCGGCACAAACGCAGTTCTTTTCCAAGGTAGCGCCTGACCCCAGCGTGGAGCTGGCTGCGGAGGGCACGGCACTGCTGCGGAGCTTTCAGCCGGATACGGTGGTGGCGCTGGGAGGTGGCAGCGCCATGGACTGCGCCAAGGCAATGGTGTATTTTTCAGGGCTTGCCCCGAAGCTGGTGGCGATCCCCACCACCTCCGGATCTGGCTCGGAGGTGACGGATTTTGCGGTGCTGACCCATGGCAAGGTGAAGCATCCGCTGGTGGATGAAAAGATCCGCCCGGATATGGCGATCCTGGACAGTGACCTGCTGGAGCAGCTTCCGAAAAAGCTTATTGCCGATTCCGGCTTTGATGTGCTGTGCCATGCGTTGGAAGCGTATGTTGCCACCGGATCCGGAGGGATCACAGATGCCCTGGCCATGGAGGCTTTTCGCACGGTGTTTTCCTTGCTGCCGGCAAGCTTTGCAGGAGACCGGCAGGTCCGTCTGCGGATCCATGAGGCAGCAACTATGGCGGGCATGGCATTTACCCAGGCGGGGTTGGGAATGGCCCATGCCATTGCCCACAGCCTGGGCGGGCTCTTCCACATTTCTCACGGGCGGCTGTGCGCCATGGTGCTGCCGGCGGTGATCAGCTGCAATGCCCATATGTGCGCAGCCCGGTACGCGGCCTTGGCCCGGGGGGCGGGGCTGACCGGAGCGGCAGAAGCGGTGGCGGTGCGGAATCTGAAAAACGGGATCGTCCGGCTGCGCAAGGAGCTGGGCATGCCCCAGAACCTGAAGGAGGCGGGAATTCCCGGGCAGCAGGTCCGCTGGCAAATGCCCCAGCTGGTGGAGGCGGTGCTGCAGGACCCTTGCTGTAAAACCAATCCTTTGCCGGTGGAGGACTATATGGTGCGTTTTGTGTTGGAAGAGGTGACCGGCCGTGACTGAAAGCTTACTGTCTGTAGGCGTGGATGTGGGAACCACCACCACTCAGCTGATTCTGTCCCGGCTGCAGATCGAAAACCGGGCGGGAAGCTTTGCCGTGCCGCAAATGCAGATCACGGGTAGGGAGATCCTTTACCGCAGCCCGGTGCATTTTACACCTCTTTTGGATGAAAACCGGGTGGACGAAGGGGCGATTCGGGCACTGGTGGCGGAGGCTTATAAAAAAGCCGGTATCGCCCGGCAGGATGTGGATACCGGTGCCATTATCATCACCGGGGAGACCTCCCGCAAGGAAAACGCGGCAGCGGTGCTCAAGGCCCTGGAGGGCTTTGCCGGGGAGTTTGTGGCGGCAGCGGCAGGCCCGGATCTGGAGAGCATGCTGGCTGCCAAGGGCTCCGGTGCGGTGTCCTATTCCCGACGCACCGGAAAAACGGTGCTGCATATGGACATCGGAGGCGGCACCAGCAATCTGGCATTGATCCGTGGTGGGCAGATCGTGGCCACCGGCTGCCTGAATGTGGGCGGTCGATTGCTGAAATTTGATCCCTATGGAAAGGTGACCTATGTGTCAAAGGTCCTGGAGGGGCTGACCGACCTGCGCCCCGGGGACTATCCTGCCCCCACCCAGGTGGAGGGGATCGCCAGGATCTTGACCACCGCACTGGAAATGGCGGCAGGCCGCCGCCCCGAGACGGAGCTGATGCAGAAGCTGCTGACCCGGGAAGCGGCCCAGCGCTGGGAGCCGCCCCGGGAGGCTGTGGTGGTGTCCTTTTCCGGTGGGGTTGCGGAGTGTGTGGAGAGTCCCCCGGAGCGGGAGCGCTTTGGGGATATGGGGCAGGAGCTGGGGAAAGCCATCCGGGGAAGCCTTCTGTGCAAGCAGGAGTATATCCTGGGAAAAGAGCGGATCCGGGCAACGGTGATCGGGGCAGGCTGCCATAGCGCCCAGCTGTCCGGCAGTACGGTGTTCAGCCGCGGCATTCAATTTCCCTTAAAGAATATTCCTGTCATTCGTTTTTCCCGGGAGCAGCAGGAGGATCCCGGCTTTGGGACACTGATCGCCCGTCAGCTGCAGCTGCGGGAAGAGCCAGCGGTAATGGTGGCCTTTCCCGGATATCCGGATGCTTCGTATCCGCGGATCGGTGCCCTGGCGCAGCAGCTGCTGCAGGGCATCCGCTCCGGACCGGTATTGGTGTGCATGGAAGCGGATATGGCCAAGGCCCTGGGGCAGAAGCTCAGCCTTTTGCTGCCGGAGGAACGGCCCTGCCTGTGCCTGGATGGCATTTGTCCGGAGCAGGACAGCTATTTGGATATCGGCAGCCCGGTAGGACCGGCACTGCCGGTGGTGATCAAGACCCTGGTGCTGGAAAACCAGTAATATTGCAAATGCGACGGAGGAGACTATGGGGCTGAAAACGACATTGTTGGGACAGACATATGTGTTTCGGGATGTGAAACAGGTGTTGGCAAAAGCCAACGAAGAAAAGACCGGAGATACTCTGGCGGGTCTGGCGGCGGAAACTGCCCGGGAGCGGGTGGCGGCAAAGGTGGTGCTTTCTGCGCTGACCCTCCATGACCTGCGGGAATCTCCTGCAGTGCCCTATGAGCAGGACGAGGTCACCCGGATCATTCAGGACGATGTGAATGAGGTGCAGTACCGCAAGATCCAGAACTGGACCGTGGGGGAGCTGCGGGAATGGATCTTGTCCGAGAATACCACCGGCGGGGATATCAGCAGGCTCGGCCGGGGACTTACTTCGGAAATGGTGGCAGCGGTGGCAAAGCTTATGAGCAATCTGGATCTGATCTACGCTGCCAATAAGATCACGGTGACCGCCTGCTGCAACACCACCATCGGCCTGCCGGGAACCCTGAGCTGTCGCCTGCAGCCCAACCACACCACAGACGATCCCGATGGGATCACCGCATCGGTGCTGGAGGGCTTGAGCTTTGGGGCAGGAGATGCGGTAATCGGATTGAATCCGGTGACGGACAGCCCGGAGCAGGTGGGAAAGATCCTCCGCCGCTTTCAGAGCATCAAGGAGCATTGGCAGATCCCTACCCAGATCTGTGTTCTGGCCCATATCACCGCGCAGATCAAAGCGGTCCGGGAGGGAGCGCCCTGTGACCTGATCTTCCAATCCATTGCCGGAAGTCAGAAGGGAAATGAAGCCTTCGGCTTCGACGCAAGCACCGTGGAGGAGGCCAGAGCGCTTTTGCTCCGTGAGGGAACGGCCAAAGGTCCCAATGTACTCTATTTTGAAACCGGACAGGGCTCAGAGCTTTCCTCCAATGCCCATTACGATACGGACCAGGTGACCATGGAGGCAAGATGCTATGGCTTTGCCAAGCATTTTTCTCCCTTCCTTGTGAACACGGTGGTGGGCTTTATCGGGCCGGAGTATCTCTACGATGCCCGGCAGGTGACCCGTGCGGGGCTGGAGGATCACTTTATGGGCAAGCTCAGCGGCATCCCCATGGGCTGTGATTGCTGCTATACCAACCATATGAAGGCGGATCAGAACGACATCGAGAACCTGGCAGCGCTGCTGAGTATGGCAGGGTGCAATTATTTCATGGGCATTCCCCATGGAGACGACATTATGCTCAATTATCAGACCACGGGCTTCCGGGAGACCGCGGCACTGCGGGAGCTGACAGGAAAAACAGCCATTCCGGAGTTCCAGCAGTGGCTGGAAAAAATGGGCTTTGTGGAAAACGGCAAGCTGACAAAAAAAGCAGGCGACGGCTCAAGCTTGCTGTTTTGAAGAAGGGAAGTGCCAGTGTGAATAAACAGGATCTGTCTGCCCTTGTGGCAGAGATATTGCAAAGCATGGGCCAGGAGCCGGCGGTAAAGGGCAGTGACTATAAGCCCCTGGATCCCGGCCCGGAGGCAAAGGACTTCCATCATGAGGATGGGGACTTTGTTGAGGATGTTTCCTCTCTGGATCTTCGTAAGCTGTATTTGGTGGAGGATGCGCAGCAGCCGGAAAAGTACCGTCTGCTGAAAGAAAAAACCCCCGCAAGGTTGGGCTTTGGCAGGGCAGGGGCCCGGTACAAGACCCTGACCATGCTCCGTTTCCGGGCAGACCACGCAGCGGCGCAGGATGCGGTTTTCTCGCAGATCCCGGAGGATTATGCCCAAAAGCACGATCTTCTGCCCCTGCAGACCCAGTGCAAGGATAAGGATATGTATCTGACCCGGCCGGATCTGGGGCGGTGCTTTGATAACGAAAACATGGAAACGCTGCGCCGGGAGATCCCCAATGCCCCCCGGGTCCAGCTGGTGGTGGGGGACGGCTTGTCCTCTGCGGCGATCCTTGCCAATGCGGCAGACTGTATGGCAGCCATCCGGGACGGGCTGAAGCTCAAGGGGATCGAGACCGGAAAAGCTGTTTTTGTCCGCTACTGCCGTGTGGGTGCAGGAGATGCAGTGGGGGATGTCACCGGCTGTCAGGTGGTCTGCGTGTTGGTAGGGGAGCGGCCCGGGCTGGTGACAGATAAAAGCATGTCCGCCTATATCACCTACCAGCCCCGGACGGGGGTATCGGAATCTTCCCGGACCGTGGTGTCCAACATCCATGCCCAGGGCACACCGGCAGCGGAGGCCGGCTCCTTTATTGCAGAGCTGATCGCAACCATCCTGGAGAAAAAGGTGTCCGGTGTAGGCCTGCACCTGGAGACAACACGATGATCCCGGTGCAGGTGCTGGCGGTGCGGTATCTTGCAAATGCAGAGCCTGCGCTTTTGCAGGGGCTGGGTGTTCCCAAGGGCTATCCGTCCCTGGGGATGCTTACCACCGATTGTGACGATGCCACCTATATTGCCCTGGACGCAGCCACAAAGGCCGCACAGGTGAAGGTCTGCTTTGCGCGAAGCTTTTATGCCGGTGCGTCCAATGCATCCACGCCCAATGCAGGTGAGGTGATGGGCATTCTGGCGGGAATGACTCCGGGGGCGGTGCGCAGCGGTATGGAGGCAGCGCTTTCTGTGCTGAAGCAGGTGGGCTTTTCTTCTGCCGGCCGGGTCCCGTACCTGGCATATACCGTCAGCCGCAGCGGATCGTATCTTGCAGCGCAGGCCGGCGTGAAGGAAGGGACACCCCTGGCATATCTCATTGCACCGCCGCTGGAAAGCATGTATGCCATGGATGCGGCATTGAAAGCATCAGATGTAAAGTTATGTAAACTATACGCCCCGCCCAGCGAGACGAATTTTGGCGGAGGTCTGCTCAGCGGAACACAATCCGCCTGCGAGGCTGCCTGCGCAGCCTTTGCTTCGGCGGTGGCCCAGGTGGCGGCAGAGCCAAAGTAACACCGGGCGCAAGGCCCGGTGGCGAAAGGAGAAAGGGTATGGAATTGGACAAGGACCTGCGGGCCCGACAGGAGGCGCGGCAGCTGGCAAAAGCAGCCGCCCGGGCCCAGACGCAGCTTGCCTGTATGGAACAGGCCCAGCTGGACCGGATCGTGGAAGGGATCTCCAGGGCCTTTTGCGCAGCGGCCCTGGAGCTGGCAGAGCTGGCGGTGCAGGAGACGGGCTTTGGTAATGTAGAAGATAAAATTACAAAGAATCAGTTTGCCTCCCGAACGCTGTGGGAGGCGGTGAAGGATATGCAGGCGGTGGGTGTATTAAAAGAGCAGCCTGCGGGAAAGCTATGGCACATCGGTGTGCCGGTGGGTGTCATCGCGGCCATCGTGCCCAGCACAAATCCCACATCCACTGTGTGCTATAAGGCAATGATCGCCTTGAAAGCCGGCTGCAGCATCGTGTTTTCGCCTCATCCCAAAGCCATGGAGTGCACCCGAAAAGCTGCGGCCATCGTGGAAAAGGCGGCCCGGGAGGCCGGTGCGCCGGAGGGCAGCATTGGCTGCCTGAGCATTCCCAGCCTGGATGGCTGCCGGGAGCTGATGCAGCAGGAGCACACCAATCTGATCCTGGCAACCGGCGGACCTGCCATGGTCCGTGCGGCCTATTCCTCCGGAAAGCCTGCCATCGGTGTAGGCGCAGGCAACGGACCTGCCTATATCCACAGCAGTGCAGATATTGACCACGCGCTGGACTGCATTCTTCGGTCCAAGACCTTTGACTATGGCACGGTATGCGCATCGGAGCAGAGCATCATTGTGGAACGCGCCATGGAGGAGAAGGTGGTGGCTGCGGCAAAGAAAAAGGGCTTTTATTTCATGGATACCCAGCAGGCGGGTCAGCTTGCAAAGCTGCTGTTTAAGCCCAATGGAACGCTGAATCCGGAGATCGTGGGAAAGCCGGCGGTGCTGCTGGCGGAAAAGGCGGGCTTCTCTGTGCCCAGGGATACCGGTGTTCTGGTGGCCCGGGAGCAGGAGGCAGGTCCCACCCGTCCCTATTCCATGGAGAAGCTGTGTCCGGTGCTGGCATTTTTTGTTATGGACAGCGAGGACGCGGTGCTGGAAAAGGCGGTGGAGGTGCTTAGGCATGAGGGCAGCGGCCACACCTTTGCGATCCATGCCCGGGAGGATGGGGTGGTCCGCAGATTTGCACTGCGGATCCCGGTATCCCGCTTCCTGGTGAATACCCCGGCAGCTTTGGGAGGCATCGGTGCCACAACGGACCTGTTTCCTGCGCTGACACTGGGGTGCGGTGCAGTAGGCGGCAGTGCTTCCTCCAACAATATTTCGCCCATGGACCTGGTGAATATCCGCCGGGTGGCCTGGGATTCTTCTTCCCTGCCGGAGCAGAAGCCGGTGGAGGCGAACGAAGACCTGGTGGCACTTTTGACCCAGAGGATCCTGGAAAAACTTCATAAAAAGGAAATTGGAAAGGACGGAATCGTATGAACACAAATGCATTGGGAATGATCGAAACAAAGGGCCTGGTAGGTGCCATTGAGGCAGCAGATGCCATGGTAAAATCTGCCAATGTGCAGTTGGTTGGCAAGGAGCAGGTAGGCGGTGGCCTGGTGACCGTGATGGTCCGGGGAGATGTGGGCGCGGTAAAGGCAGCCACCGATGCCGGTGCAGCGGCCGCGGAGAAGGTGGGGGAGCTGGTCAGTGTCCATGTCATCGCAAGACCCCACACCGAGGTGGATGCCATCCTGCCCAACGGCCGGCTGAGCCAGAGCGGCGGAAGCAGTAAGTAATGCTGTATGATCTGGAGGCGGTAAAGGCCGGGATCCGCAATGCGGATGGCAAGCGGGTGTTTTACCTGGGAAAAGGTGACCAGCTGACCTCCCAGGCCAGGGATCATCTGAACCGGGAAAGGATCCCGGTTCTGCCTGCCCGGCAGGCAAAGCCGGAGCGGTGGCGGCTTTTGGGTGGCGGCTATATGGAGGAAAAACCCGAGCATATGACCCATTTGCACGGGGATATTCTTGTGCCCAAGACCCATCCGCGGATCGCCTTCCGGGGGGCAGTGGACACCCTGGAATCGGAGATCCTGCTGTGCCGGCTGCTGGTACCGGAGTTTCACCGGGAGCTGGGAGAACTGTTGGACCTTGCCCGGATGCTGATCCGGTGCGAGGTGATGAATGAGCCACTGGAAGAACGGCTTCTTTGCCAGATGGACCGGGAAACACTGCGTCAGCGCAGTCACCGGCCTCAGGACTTTTATGGGCAGCCCCACTTTATGCCGGAGGCAGAGGACGGCGCAGCGGTGGTCTATCTGAACCGGGTGCGGTGTGCGGTCCGGGAGACGGAACGGAAGGCAGCGGCTGCGCTGCCGGAGCGCCCGGATATTATCCGTGGGCTGAACAGCATGAGCAGTGCTGTGTATATTCTGATGATCCAGGCGAAGAAAAACAGATCTGTTTCAGGTCGGACAGGAGAGTAGGCTATGGAATTGGAGTCGCTGGTGGAGCAGGTGGTGAAACGGCTGTTTGTGCCGCTGGAAGCCTCCGGAAGACATGTGCATGTAACCAAGGAGCAGGCGATCTGCCTGTTTGGACACCCCTTGACCCCGCAGCGCCCCTTGTCGCAGCCCGGGCAGTACCTGGCACGGGAGCGGGTGACGGTGTCAGGGCCCAAGGGAGAATTTCAGAATGTGGCAGTGCTGGGTCCGGAGCGGAAGGAAGCCCAGGTGGAGATCTCTTTGACAGATGCCAGGTCTTTGGGGCTGCAGCCGCCGGTGCGGCTTTCCGGGGATGTTGCCCACAGCCCCGGTGCGGTGCTGACAGGACCCAGGGGGTCTGTCACCCTGGAGCAGGGCGTCATCGCAGCCCAGCGCCATGTGCATATGTCCCCGGAGGATGCCCGGCGCTTTGGACTTCAGGACGGACAGAAGGTGCGCCTGCAGACATACACGGAAAGACCGTTGGAGTTTGGGGCTGTGGTGGTGCGGGTAGACCCGTCCTTTGCCACCTTTGTGCACCTGGATTACGACGAAGCCAATGCCTGCGGCTTCCGCCCCGGTGACCTGGGGAGGATCTTACCATGAAGGCCCTGCTGATAGGTGCAGAACCCGGATATCCCCTGGGCTATACCTATGTGCAGCAGCCGCCCTATGATGCGGTGGTCATCGGCTCTTTGACCTTGGGACAGCTCCTTTGCTTTTCCCATGAGCCGGTACTGGAGGCTTTGGCACAGGGAAAGCCGGTGATCCTCTACGCACCGGGGCTTCCGGAGGCAAAGGCAAACCGAGCCCTTTCCGCAGCTTTGGCGGCAAAGCGCAGGGAGCTGAAGAATTGGGGCATTGTGTTTACAGAAGGCGCTCAGCGTAAGCTGATCACGGCACAGCAGGCCCAGCAAATGCGAATGGCCGGCATCAAGCCGGCACCTGGCGCGGTGATGACACCCCTTGCCAGGGAGATTTTGGAGGGATCGCAATGATGATCGGAACGGTTACAGGCTCTGTGTGGGCGACCCGCAAGGCGGCATGTCTGCAGGGACAGACCTTTTTGGTGGTGGATACGCTGAAGGGCGTGGTGGTGGCGGCTGACCATGTGGGTGCCGGCACCGGCGACCGGGTGCTGCTGGTCACCGGTGCGGCTGCGGCCAAGTTTTCCATGGAAGCACCGCTGGATGCGGCAATTGTTGCCATTATCGACCCGGAAAAATGATCCCGGCAGCGCGCCGGGAAACACAAAAGAGGGAAAGGATGCTTGGGTATGTCGGCACATGAATGGCTCATTGCAGTGATGGCTGCTTTTGCGGTGCTGGGCGCTGTGGACCGGATCCTGGGAAACCGGTTCGGCTTGGGAGAAAAGTTTGAAGAAGGCATGCTGGCCATGGGCTCACTGGCACTGGCCATGGTGGGGATCATTGCCTTGGCCCCGGTGCTTGCCAATCTGCTGCGGCCGGTGGTGGTGCCGGTGTATGAATTCTTAGGTGCAGACCCGGCAATGTTTGCAGGAACGATCCTTGCCTGCGATATGGGCGGTGCGTCCCTGGCCCAGGAGCTGACATCAGACCCGGAGGCTGCCCTGCTGGGAGGCATTCTGGGAGGCTCGATGCTGGGAGCGACCGTCGTTTTTACCATCCCGGTGGCAATGGGTATCCTTTCGGAGCAGGATCGGCCTGCCCTGGCAAAGGGCATTTTGGCAGGGGTGGTCACCATCCCGGTGGGGATCCTGGCGGGAGGTCTTGTGGCGGGCTTTCCCCTGGGGAAGGTGCTGGTGAACCTGATCCCCATTGTTCTCATTGCGGCAGTGATCGCACTGGGTCTGTGGAAGTGGGAAAAGGCAATGATCAAGGGCTTCGGCTGGTTCGGAAAAGGGGTGGTGGCACTGATCACCCTGGGGCTTGCGGCAGCCATTGTGGAGGCGCTCACCGGGTTCGTGCTGATCCCCGGCATGGTGCCGGCAGCAGAGGGGTTTCTGACGGTTGGCGCCATTGCCATTGTGCTGGCGGGGGCATTTCCCCTGGTGTATGTGATCACAAAGCTGCTGAAAAAGCCCCTGATGAAGCTGGGAAAGCTTTTGGGGATCAATGATACGGCAGCAGCCGGTCTCATTGCCAGCCTTGCCAATTCCATCGCGACCTTCGGCATGGTAAAGGACATGGACAGCCGGGGCAAGGTGGTGAACATTGCCTTCGCCGTCTCCGCTGCCTTTGTGTTTGGGGATCACCTGGGTTTTACTGCGGGGTTTGCGCCCCAGATGCTTCCTGCGGTGATCGTGGGAAAGCTGGCAGGAGGGGTCAGCGCGGTGGCAGTTGCCGTCTGGCTTACCGGGAAGAAAGACCGGAAGCGCGAATCTACTTGACAAAATGCAGCAATTTCGGCTATAATGCATATATTATGCAAAGGCTGAGAAAAGAAGAGTACCCGGGAAGGAACGGTCAGAGAGCCCTGTCAGGTGAGAGTGGGCACGGAGGATACCGGGGAACATGGTCTTGGAGCCGGTCTGTCGATCAGTAGGCAGACACGGGTGCGCCCGTTAAAGCGCTTATGAGGCACGAGATTGCCACGGGTATAAATGCCCTCGCAATGACAAAGCGTGTAAATCAAGGTGGTACCGCGGTAAATTTTATCGCCCTTGCTTTTAGCAGGGGCGATTTTTTCATTCAGGAGGTTTTTTATGAGCAAAGGAAATTATTACATCACAACACCTATATACTATCCCTCTGCCAAGCTGCATATCGGTCATACCTATTGCACTGTGGCAACCGACGCAATGGCCCGCTACAAGCGTCTGCAGGGCTACAATGTCAAGTTCCTCACCGGTACCGATGAGCACGGTCAGAAGATCGAGGACAAGGCAAAGGAAGCCGGCGTCACCCCCCAGAAGTTTGTGGACGACATCGTCACCGGTGAGGGCGGTGTGCTGGATCTGTGGAAGCTGATGAACATCAGCCATGACCGCTTTATCCGCACTACAGACGATTACCATGTGGCCGCGATCCAGAAGATATTCAAGAAGATGTACGAAAACGGAGACATCTACAAAGGCACCTACAAGGGCAAGTACTGCAAGCCCTGTGAGTCCTTCTGGACGGAGAGCCAGCTGGTGGACGGCAAGTGCCCCGATTGCGGCCGGGAGGTCCAGGACGCAGAGGAGGAAGCATACTTCTTCCGTCTGAGCAAGTATGCCGACCGGATCCAGGACCTGCTGGAGAATACAGATTTCCTGGAGCCCCGCAGCCGTGTTCATGAGATGGTCAACAACTTCATCAAGCCCGGCCTGGAGGATCTGTGCGTTTCCCGTACCAGCTTCAGCTGGGGTGTTCCCGTGGACTTTGATCCCGGCCATGTGGTCTATGTTTGGATCGATGCGCTGTTCAATTACATGACGGCATTGGGCTTTTGCAACGACCGCTATCAGGACCTGGAGGACTTCTGGCCTGCGGATGTGCACTTTGTGGGTAAGGAGATCGTCCGGTTCCATTCCATCATTTGGCCTGCAATGCTTATGAGCCTGGACCTGCCCCTGCCCAAGAAGGTGTACGGTCACGGCTGGCTGCTGTTGGATGGCGGCAAGATGTCCAAGTCCAAGGGCAATGTGGTAGACCCCTACATTTTGGCGGAGCGCTTTGGCGTGGATGCCCTGCGATTCTTCCTGCTGCGTTCCTTCCCCTTCGGCTCTGACGGTAATTTCTCCAATGAGCTGCTGATCTCCACCATCAATACAGACCTTGCCAACGATCTGGGCAACCTGGTCTCCCGTACCGTTGCCATGGCGCAGAAGTATTTCGGAGAAAAGCTGCCTGCTGAGCAGCTGGAAAATGCGGAAATGGATGCAGAGCTGGTGGCAATGGCTTCCGGCTTGCGGGACCGGTACGAAAAGGAAATGGACAGCTATGCCTTCCAGAATGCCCTGGCGGATATCTTCAAGGTCATTTCCCGTGCCAATAAGTATATTGACGAGAATGCACCCTGGGTGCTGGCAAAGGACGAGGCAAACAAGCCCCGCCTGGCAAAGGTCCTGTACAATCTGCTGGAGACCGTGCGTATTTGTGCCGGTCTGCTGACCCCCTTCATGCCGGATACCGTGGAGCAGATCGCCCAGAGATTGGGCGGCGCACAGATGGATTGGGACAGCCTGAATGTGTTTGGTATCCTGCCCGCCCAGCTGGCAACCTTCAACGGACCTGCCCTGTTCCCCAGAATCGACATGGAGAAGGAGCTGGCTGCTCTGGAAGAGCTGAGCAAGCCCAAGTCCGACATTGAGATCGAGCCTTACAGCCAGGAGAAGGTGGATTTTGATACCTTCTGCAAGTCCGATTTCCGTGCGGTGAAGGTCAAGGATTGTCAGAATGTGAAGAAGTCTGACAAGCTCCTGCAGTTCACCCTGGACGATGGCACCGGCACAGACCGTCAGATCCTGTCCGGTATTGCCAAGTTCTATAAGCCGGAGGATCTCATCGGCAAGACCCTGGTGGCCATCACCAACCTGCCTCCCCGGAAGATGATGGGTAAGGAATCCTGCGGCATGCTGATCTCTGCCGTCCACACGGAAAAGGGCGAAGAAAAGCTGCATCTGCTGATGATCGACGATGCCATCCCCGCAGGCGCAAAGCTGTGCTGATCGTTTATAAGAAAAAAGTGTCTCCGGAATTTCCGGAGACACTTTTTGTTAGTGCGCCCGGTGAGCGCACGTTCTAAAGGGTGAAAGTCCCGAATCCGCCCGGCAGTGGGAAGGATATAGCCTAAGTCAAGGGTGTCTGTCGTGAGGCAGAATCTGAAGAAAGACGGCGGCAAAACTCTGGCCTGACGAACA
>JAZSER010000031.1:0-38649 GCA_045531815.1 Faecousia sp.
CAATTCCCCGGTAACACCAAGTGCCTTTGTCAGCTTTCCGGGACCGGGGGCTTCCACGCATGCCCGGATCAGCACCGCCTGGGGAGCTTCCGCATCACCGGTGACAATGTTCAGCAGCCAGTGAATTCCGTAGCACAGATATACATAAATCGTTCCTGCATCGGCGTACATCACTTCCGTCCGTTTTGTACGCCCCCTATGGGCATGGCATGCGGTGTCTTCCTCTCCGCAGTAGCCTTCCGTTTCTGAGATGCGAAGTCGGAGAACCTTTCCGTCGGGCATTCGATGCGCCAGAACCTTCCCCACCAGTTCCCGCGCAACCGTCAGGCAGGGCCTGTGGAAAAAGGGATAATCCAGTTTTTTGGGCATAAGCGTCCCCCCTCGTTTTCTTCAGTATACCACATACCGGATACCCAAACAACACCGAACCTGCCACAAAAAAACTGCTCCACTTTTTCTGCAAAATAATAAAAATAATGCTTGACATTTTGATATCCCGTGCTATAATAAGCGTGTTCGGTTCGAGAGCTCGCCGGTATAGCTCAGTCGGTAGAGCAACTGATTTGTAATCAGTAGGTCGGGGGTTCGAGTCCGTCTACCGGCTCCACCGAGCCAAAAAACAGAATATGGGGGAGTTCCCGAGTGGCCAAAGGGGACAGACTGTAAATCTGCTGCGTATCGCTTCGATGGTTCGAATCCGTCCTCCCCCACCAACACGTGTGGTCTAAATGGCTGCAACCCGAAAACCGCTAGAGTCTCTATCGGTTTTCGGGTTTTTATAGCCATAATAATCGCTCGATTTTCATGGATGCAAAACATCAACATGAGGGATACGAACGACCGTAAAGCCAATTAGAGGGCTGGTTTCGCTGATTGTTCAGCGGAGCCAGCCCTCTTTTGCAAATACTATTTTATTTCAATAAAGTATGCGTATTCAATTCCAAAAGCACCTTTACCAGCGAATATTGTTACCATATCACCAGCCTGTAACTTATTATATACCGATCCACTGATTGGTATTTCCATTTCAGCTCCAGATTCTAATGAAACCGTACAATAGTATCGATCTGCATGCCTACCGCCGTCATCTCTTTCAGTATCAATTACCGTACATGCTTGAGGTTCATCAGCGCCCAAATTGGCAAGATGGTTTAGTTGTCCCACAATGCCGCTAGAAACAAACACAGATAAAAGCAGGACGACAACTATAAGAGATGTATTCTCTCTAACCTCTTTGGAGAAGATGTACATTATGATCGTTGCAGCAAATCCTACAACTACACCTGCAATCAAAAGTGGCATCCAGTTGGGGAAGTAATAATCCCTAAGGCTTCGAAGTATCAATGCAAGAGCCGGTGCCATGATAGCAAATTCCAAATGTTTCACTTTGGCTGTGTATCCAACACGCTTATATTCTTTGCTGCCCATAATAGAAAAATATTGCGGATAAATAAAGTACAAACCAATTGAGATGGCCGTTATTAACAGGCAAAAGGTTGACCACAGCACATTAAGCCGTCCAAACAAAGATGTACCAACAAAACACATGCAACCGCAAAGATTTAACATGACACCAATTGGTCCCATTACTTTCCGCATGGATTCGGTTTGCATTTCTACACGCCAATCAGCCTTACGCGATTTTGATCCAGCATTTTGGGGAGGTTGGAAACGCGCTATCCCTGCGAATATAGCTTTTATTTCTTCGTCGCTATAATCATCAGACAGTACATATTTCAGTTTTTTATCCTTAGTATATAAGACAATAACATCCCCAGCACAGCAACCACCAATCGCAACACCACGCAAATCTTTTGTCATAATAGTTACACGGGTTAGCCCCATCTCATCAATCACTGCATCGCTGCAATTTCCCGCCAGAACTTTTTCTTCCTTATCATCATCCAACTTATTATTCACAGCAATGATGTGGTAACGATCTGTGTACCTAACCAGTAGAGAAACACGGCTGTTCTTCTGAAGCAGTAAATAATTGTCCATTCTATCACTCCTTATGGCGAAGGCTGGTTGCAAATGATGTGAATAGTATATCATGGATAATTTTGCAAATCTACTATAAATCAACATATACATTTAGTTCAATAACAAAAATGAGCATTTTGCAGAGCCGCTAAAAACCAAAAGTTGTTGCAGCTCTAAAGTTTTTTCTTCGTCAGCGGTTTTAGAAAACGGCATAAAATATACATTAAGTTCAAAACTGCCAGAAAAGAGACACACCTTCCGGTGTGTCTCTTTTCTGCTTTGGTTGTGGATTCAAACCCATCTTACCGAGAGCTTCGCCGGATCTTTTTACTTGAAATGCGCCGAATTGGATTGTATTCTTAGTGTAAAGCAGATGCGTTTTGCCAAGAAATGCTCTTTCACTATAACAGCTTTCTTTATGCCGCTGCATTACGAGGCGAAAAAAGCGGCTTTGAAGAGATTGCTGATACGATTCGATTAAAGGAGTCATAAAAATGAACGAAAGTACAAAGAATGCAATCCTCGCGCTATTATCCGATACGGAAGCCCCTGCACCTGTGATCCCCAACGGTATTCGTGCAAACAATACCTATGATTTTACCCGGGACCCCTTTGCCTCTCGTGAGGACTTTACCTTTTTAGGCCACATTCCCGCAAAATCCAGCCGTGATATTGCAGAATCTATGGTAGGTGTCGGCTTTGAAACCTTGGACCGTGATACCTTTGATCCGTTTCCAATTATACCCTTGCTGGGGAAAAGCGGTGTAAAGCACGCACGGTGCCAGACCGGTTGGATCAAGTGCGAGAAAACCCCCGGTGTTTACGACTTCCAATGGCTGGATGCCATTGTGGATGCTCTTTTGGCAGAAAGTATCCAGCCCTGGTTTTCGGTATCCTTCGGAAATCCTTTGTATACGCCCAATCGGCAATATGCTGCGCTTTGGGAGCGCCATACTGAATCCAATAAAATGGAGATCCCCGGGCATGCCCGCGGTTATGTATCTGAGGTTCCGCTTCTTCACGGAGAGGAGGCAATGCAGGCGTTTTTGCGGTATGCTGCTGCCTTGGCTGCACATTTTAAGGGCCGTGTCACCGTATATGAGATCTGGAACGAGCCGGAGCATTTCTGGCACTGCGATGGCGTAGACTATGCCGCTAAGGACGGCGCAGTTGCCCTTGCGCAAAACTATACCGAGCTGGTGCGCCGCACCGGAGAAGTCATTCGCCGGGCGGATCCTTGTGCGAAAATCGCTGCAAACAGCTGCGGCATCGGCAACTCCTACATCAATGAACTGGGGTATTGCGGCCTGGGTAACTATATCGATATTTATACATACCATTATTATGGAAATACACCTGAGCCTCTGCTTGCAGCAAATCTGGCACAGCTTCGTGCCTGCCTGCAGGTTCCGGGGAGGGAACTGACTCTTTGGCAGGGAGAAAGCGGACGCGCCAGCGGAAACAACAGGCTTCCTTCGTGCCCCAGCCAGTATAATCAAGCCAAGTACCTGGTGCGCAGACTTGTCAGTGATGCTGCCCAGGGGATCCCCATGTCTTCAATCTTTACTGCCAGCGATTTCAAGGGCTACTATCCCGACGGAAGCAATCAGCAGTTTGGATTATTCACTGTTGGTGACATTATGCCGAAGCTGAGTTATTATGTGCTGCAAGGCATGGCGGCACTGTTGGAAGGGGCAGTTCCGGATCCGCGAATCCTGGTTCAGTTCGGTGCTCCGCCCAGGACATTTGAGGATACCTACAACTATCGCTTTGACGGTGCAGCGCTGCGACGTAAGGGTGTACCGCTCTTTGCTTTGTGGCGAGGTGGCAACAACGACATTCCCCATTCTCCGCAATATGGCTGGGTAAAACTGCACACCCGCGCTGTTCCGGAGATCCAAGAGCTGATTGCCATTGATCCCATTCGCCGAAATGTCTATCGGGTAAATATGCAGCTGCCGAAGCCACAGGATATCCGACCGGCCATTGTGCTGAAGGATTTCCCGGTGACAGATTATCCGCTCCTGCTGACCGATCTGCGAATCTTTGAGGACTTTCTGCCGCAAGGCGCAAATGAAGGATCATAAAAGACTTACAGATTCTCTTTTCTACCGCACATACAAAAAG
This sequence comes from Faecousia sp., assembly GCA_045531815.1. Lineage (GTDB taxonomy): Bacteria > Bacillota > Clostridia > Oscillospirales > Oscillospiraceae > Faecousia. The sequence goes on from JAZSER010000031.1 coordinate 4,111, forward strand.
CACTTGCTTTCGCAAGTGCTTTTTGCACACGCATCGCATTGCTATTTTGGAGATTCATGCTATAATAAATCCCAAAGGAAGCAAGAAGGAGCTGAGATTCGTGTTTACAAAGGAAGAACTGGAAAAGCAGCTGCAGCAACTGAAAAGCAAACAGGGAAGCATCACCCTGGTACATACATCCATGCGTGCAGTGGGCACGGTGGACGGCGGTGCAGAAGGCTTGCTGGATGTACTGATCTCACACTTTACCCGGGATGGGGGATTGCTGTGTATTCCTGCACATACCTGGCATCGGCTGGATAATGACCGGCATCCCACATTGGATATGTCCAGTGATGACACCTGCCTGGGTGCATTGGCTGCAGTGGCGATCCGGGACGGCAGGGGGATCCGTACGGAAAATCCCACCCATTCTATGGTAGTATTTGGGGACAGGACCCGGGCGCTCAGCTTTATTCGGGAGGAGTCCAATGTAAGAACACCGACAGCACCGGAAAGTTGCTACGGTAAACTGGATACCCTTGGCGGCCAAGTGCTGCTGATCGGTGTTGCCCATAACCGAAACACTTATCTGCATGCGGTGGATGAGATCCTGAATACGCCCAATCGGATGGATACTGTTGCTGTTCCTGTAACGGTGCGGAAATCCTCCGGGGAAGAAGAGTGTCGCAGCTTAAGATTGTTCTATACCGATTACAGTGAGGATATTTCTTACCGCTTTCCTAAGTATGAAACAGCATTTCGCTACCACGGCTGCATAACCGACGGATTTGTCGGTAATGCCCCTGCCCAGCTTTGCGATGCTGCGAAACTGAAAAATACGGTTGCGTTGATCTTCCAAAACAGCGGTGGTATCGATCCGCTGAGGGGGGAGGCGCCGATTCCGCAGGCATGGTACTGCACGGAAGCGTGCCTTCCAAAGAAAAAATAAAAAAAGTACATAAAACTGTAGAAAATCTATTGCGAAAAATAAATATTTGTAGTAACATATGATTGATTAATAAAATGCCGAAGCGTGGCTTTGTGCATGAAAGGAAGGAATACTATGGAAATCAAAAGCATTTGTGTCATCGGCGGCGGCCGTATGGGTCGTCAGATTGCCCTGAACTCTGCAATCTATGGATTCAAGGCAGTTGTGTATGATCTCAAGGAAGAAGTCTGCGCTGACGTTGAGGCCTGGGAAGAGGAGTACCTGGCTGGCCGTATTGCCAAGGGCCGTATGACTGAAGAGCAGGTTGCCAAGGTCAAGAGCCTGTTCAGCGTTGAGCGGGATCTTGAGAAGGCAGTTGCCGGTGTGGATTGCGTGGTAGAAGCCATCATCGAGGTCGAGGATGTTAAGCGTAAGGTTTTCAAGCAGCTGTCTGATATCCTGCCTGAGACCACCATTATCGCTACTAACTCCAGCGCTATGGTCTCTTCCAAGTTTGCAGGCGATGTGAAGAATCCTTCCCGTCTCTGCAACATGCACTATTACAACCCCGCTCTGGTCATGAAGTTCGTGGAAGTGGTTCAGGGTCCCCACACCAGTGAGGAAACTGCAAAGGCTTGCTATGACTTCTGCGTTGCCACCGGCAAGAAGCCCGCACTTCTGCTGAAGGAGCTGCCCGGCTTCCTGGGCAACTATGTCTATGGCGGTATTTCCGGCCGCGCTAAGCATGTTGTACATATTGGCGTTTGCACCCCCGTTGAAGTTGACCTGGCTCTGGAGCATGGCTTCGGCGCTAAGATGGGCCCCTTCCGCACCAACGACCTGACCGGTATCGACCTGTCCTATGACATGATGACCGCCAAGTATAAGAGGACCGGCGAGAAGCCTGATATGTACGACATCTATGAGCAGATGGTCAAGGAAGGCCGCCTGGGCCGTAAGGTAAACAAGGGCTTCTATGACTACACCAACGGTGAAGCTGCTGAAAACTTTGAGATCGTGGAGAATCCCGGTGAGAAGGTCGTTCAGAACTTCTGTGTCGTTGGCGGTGGCAAGATGGGCCGTCAGATCGCTCTGAATGCAGCGATCCATGGGTTCAAGACCACTGTGTATGACCTGAAGGAAGAGGTCTGTGCTGATGTGGAAGCTTGGGAAGAGGAGTACCTGGCTGGCCGTATTGCCAAGGGCCGTATGACTGAGGAGCAGGTTGCCAAGACCAAGAGCCTGTTCAGCGTTGAGCGTGACCTTGCAAAGGCTGTGGAGGGTGCTGACCTGGTTCTGGAAGCCATCATTGAGGTGGAGTCCGTTAAGCATACTGTGCTGAAGCAGATCTCCGATCTGGTCTCCGAGGATACCATTATTGCCACCAACTCCAGCGTCATGGTTTCTTCCATGTTTGTCAATGATGTGAAGAATCCTGCCCGCCTCTGCAACGTCCACTACTACAACCCCGCATTGGTCATGAAGTTCGTGGAAGTGGTTCAGGGTCCCCACACCAGCGAGGAAACTGCCCGTGCTTGCTACAACTTCTGCATCAAGACCGGCAAGAAGCCCGCATGGTTGAAGAAGGAACTGCCTGGCTTCCTGGGTAACTACATCTACGGCGGCCTGCTGGAGCGTGCCGAGTGGGTGGTCGAGAACGGCTACTGCACACCCCAGGATGTGGATGCCGCTATGGAATTCGGCTTCAACTACAAGATGGGCCCCTTCCGTACCGGCGACCTGACCGGCGTGGATCTCCGGTTCCAGATCCGGCATAACACCTATGAACGGACCGGTGTGAAGCCTCCCATGTACGATATCTACAAGGAAATGGTCGAAAAGGGCCACCTGGGCCGCAAGACCGGCAAGGGCTTCTACGATTACAACTGATCTATAAAAGCATATGCCCCCGAGCCAATGGCTTGGGGGCATATTTATGTATTGCGACGGTTTGTTCGCTTGCGGTATTCTCTGGGCGGATAGCCAAAGGCCTTGAGGAAGACCCGGTTGAAGCTGCGGATAGAGGCGAAGCCTGCTTTTTCAGACACCTGCGTCATATTGAGTCTGGAGCTTCTTAAAAGAGAGATCGCTTTGTCCAGTCGCAGACTGTTGAGATATTCGGGGAAAGCGATTTTTAGCTGCTTGCTGAACAAGTGGGAGATATAGCTTGGGCTTACATGGAACAGGTTGCACAGATCCTGCTGATGGATGTCCTCCCGGTAATGGTGGGCACAGTATTGCAGGATCTGGGTAACAGTGTCCGGAGAGATCCGGCTGCTCTGTAGAGGAAGACTTTGGAACAGCTTCCCGAAAAACGCAGTTAGATACCCGTCTACAACGCATTCGTCTGCTGTTTTTCTAAATTCGTCATGGGCATCGCACAGTAGGTGATGCAAAACAGGGGTGATCTCTGCCAGAGGCGTCACCGGTGTCTTGCCGCGGAAGGTGTCCTCCAGGGCAGGAAGCCGGGAGGGGGACAGGATCAGCAGGATATACGTGCCGTCTGTGCAATTGCTGAAGCTGTGCGCCTGCTCTGGGAAGATGAGAAACAGGTTGCCGTCGGTAAGCGTGTAGCTCTTGCCGTTGCAGAAAGCGGAGCCGCCGCCGTCGATCACATACACAAGCTCAATGGAGTCGTGTATATGGAGCGGAAAATTCACATTATCATCCTTGGAAAAGTAGAGCTTGGTCTTTCTTTCCCGAAAATAGTTTTCCATACGCAGCCCCCCGTTTTGCAGAAAATGGCCAATAATTTTGAGATTCTTGCTTTCATTATACCAGATACTGTCTTATAATACAAGCATCCGGCTATAAGGAGTGGGTAAAATGCAAATGCGGAAGCACAGAAAAGGACGGGCGCTGATCGCCGCTGCGATATACGCGATTACGCTTGTTGCCGGCTGGTGTATGACCGGCTGTCAGCAGAACACTTCAGGCGAGAGCCTGCTAAATACGCAAAAGGGGGAACAAGCAGCAATGCAGCGTGATACAACACCGATCGCATCTTCGGATGAACTGCTGCAGACCATCGTGGCAGATAGTATGGTCATGCTCAAAAACGACAACAACTGCCTGCCGCTTGCCAAGGATACGAAGATCAATCTCTTTGGTTACAATGCCACGGACAGAGGATTCTTGCTCACCGGTGGCGGAAGCGGCAGTACCAGAGCGGATGCAAGCAAAAATATTTCGCTGCTGGCGGCATTTCAGAATGCCGGCGTAGAAGTGAATATGGAGCTTTACAATGCCTATTATGGCTGGGATACGCTGGATCTAGATAACAATAATATGGAGACTGCGCCCCAGTGCATTCTGACAAATCCCGGAAAGGATTTTTATACAGACGAGCGGATGCAGCAGGCAAAGACGTTTTCGGATACCGCCATTGTAGTGCTCAGCCGCTGGGGAAGAGAAGGTGGAAGCGTTAATGATAACGGTAAGACCATTATCGAGATCCCCACGGTGCAGGTAAAAAGCGGTCTGCCTACGGATAAGAGAAGGACCTACCTTCAGATCTCCACCGAAGAGGAACTGATGCTGGAAAAGGTAACGGAGAACTTTGATAAGGTGATCGTTCTGCTGAATACCTGCAATACAATGGAACTGGGTTTTCTGGATGATCCGGGAATCGATGCGGCATTGTTTATCGGCGTGACCGGACAGTCCGGCGCTGCTGCGATCCCCAGGGTGCTTTACGGCGATGTATGTCCCTCGGGGCGTACGGCGGATGTTTATCCTTACAATCACAGAGCCGACCCCACATGGGCCAACGCAAGACCCAATTATTCAGATGGCAACAACAAGTTTGTTTCCTATCCCGAGAGCCTGTATTATGGTTATCGGTGGTATGAGACAGCTTTTGCTGACGGTATAAAGCTCCTTGCGAACGGGTATGAATTGGACTTTAGCAGCGAGGAGGGATATCGCAAGATCGTTCAGTATCCCTTTGGCTACGGCTTGTCCTATACGGAGTTCACCTGGGAACTGGCGGAAGCACCTGCCCAGGGAACGGTGATCGAAGATAAGTCCGCAGAGGGCGGCTCACAGTACACCGTAAAGGTCAAGGTTACCAATGTGGGTGCTGTGGCAGGCAAGGATGTGGTCCAGCTGTACGTGACACCGCCTTACACCCCCGGCGGTGTGGAGAAAGCGGCGGTTTCCCTTGTAGATTTTGCAAAAACCGATACGCTGCAGCCGGGAGAGAGCCAGGTGCTGAGCCTGTCCTTTACAGACTACGATCTGGCAAGCTACGACTGCTATGACGCCAACGGAAACGGCTTTGCCGGCTATGAATTGGAAAAGGGCGACTATGCTCTGAAGCTGATGCGCAATTCCCACGAGCTCGCTCAGGTCGTTGCGGTAGACGGAAAGGATTCTGCTGTGATCACCCTGAGGGTGGAGCAGGATATCCGTATTGTAAAGGACTATGCTACCGGCGCAACGGTAGAAAACCTTTTTACCGGAGAGAATTCCTACGGCTCTCCCGTAGATGGTGGCCTGCAGCATATGAGCCGGAAGGATTTTGCTGGGACATTTACGGCGAAGACCGTTGCCGGCAAGAAGATCCGGCAGAACGCCAATACCTATACCGGGGAGAAGAAGACCATCGCTTACGGGCAGGACAACGGCCTGTATTTGGTGACCCATGCCGATGGAAGCAAGGCGACACTTGCGGAACTGCAGGGAAGCTCCGATACGGAACTGTTCTGGAATAAAGACCTGGTTTTGGCACTTTACGACTACGATAACGAGGAACTCTGGGATAAAATCCTTTCTCAGCTCAGCAAGGAAGAGACGGTTGAGCTGATCAAGATCGGCGGCTTTGTTGTTGCCGCAACCGAGTCTATTGGTATGCCCATTGCTAAGGAAAGCGACGGCCCGTCCGGTGTTAACCGCGCTACTGCTGACATTAAAACAGCATGGTGCAGTGAATCTCTTTCCGGCTGCAGCTGGAACGAGGAGCTGCTGTATACCATGGGTCGCGCATTGGGTACGGAAGCAAAGAATGCAGATATTCAGGGCTTGTATGCCCCGGGCGTGAACCTGCACAGATCTCCGTATACTTCCCGTAATTTTGAGTACTACAGCGAAGATCCTATTCTTTCCGGCAAACTGGCTGCCCAGGTGATCCGAGGTGCCAAGAATGAAGGCTTGACCTGCTATCTCAAGCATTTTGCGGTCAGTGAGGGCGGAAAGAATCCCACTCAGGTCAATACCTGGCTTACAGAGCAGGCCTTGCGTGAGATATACTTAAAGGCATTTGAGATCGCTGTGAAGGACGGAAAGACAAATGCGGTCATGTCTGCATTTAATAACATCGGTGATGTATATTGTGGACATAATCAGGCGCTGCTTCAGGATATTCTTCGTGAGGAATGGGGCTTCCGGGGTGTTGTGATCACCGACTGGTGGCGCGGATATATGACAATTGAGGCTTGCGTCATCGCCGGTAACGACAAGATGCTCCGAAAGACGGATGTTGATGAAAAGATTAACCTGTCGGATGATAGTGGTGATGTGGCTAACGCAGCCCGTGATGCAGTGAAGAACATTCTGTATTCTGTGGTAGATTCCTGCGTGACAGGCGGTATGTACGAACTGCCGGTAGGCGATAAAGAGGTAACCGAGGCTGTGGATGAAGCCGGAGCACCGGATTAATATCTAAATAAACCGTCCCGGAAGGATGCTTCGCGGCATCTTCCCGGGACGGCTTTTTATTTCAGGATACGCAAGATCTGCTGTGCAGCGTCTTCGTAGCTGTCGAAGCTGACTACATAGTCGCAAAGCTCCGCGTTCTGCTGCTCAAACTCAATGGCGGTGAGCCGGTTGACCTTATCCTCGATGGAGGAGTTTTTCCGCAGGATGGAGGCCATCAGCTTTTTCTTGTCCCGTTTGATATATACGGTAGTCACATTTTTAAAATAGGTTTTAAGGGACATTGCGCCGCAGATGTCCATGGTAGTCAGCACCTGTTTGCCGCGGGCAAGGATAGCATCTACATCCCCACGCCTGGAGCCGTAGCCGTGGCCGGCATACATTGTCGATTGCAGCATCTCACCGCTGTCGCACATGTGACGGAAGTCCTCGATGGAAACGTAGTTGTACCACTTGTTTTCTTCCACAGCTGTGGGATCCTTGGTGGTATAGCTGACCAGCTTTTCCAGATCCGGCAGCTGTGAGAGGACCTTCATAGCAATTTTGGACTTACCGCTTCCGGATGGTCCTACCAAAACCACAATGCTGGGATCCCTTGCGGCGGTGCTTTCAGCATTTGCGCTGTAGCTGTCAGCAATGACCTCCACCAATTTCAGAAATTCGTCGTAATTGTTCACTGCCAGCATACCCGTTGCCTCCTGATTCCAGGGGCGACGCATCAGGATCGGATATTTTGCACCGGAATTGAGAATGTTGTGCATCGCGTCATCAAAGAGGATGTCGGTATGGATCTTGTCTTTTCCGAAGCCCATGTAAATGTGATTTGCGGGGATCTCCGGAAACTCTTCCAAAATGCGCTGGGCGCGGATGCCCATAAATTCCGGGGGGACAGCGGTAGAAACATAGACCTCTGTCATCTGTGAGAGCTTGCGGACAAACTCTTTTGCCCCGGGGTAGACCGGCTGGGTCCTGTAGAACTCGGGATCCCGGAAATAGTCATAGATCGTGTCGATGCGCTGCCCGGTCTTGCCCCAGCTGTCCTTTTCGTAAATGGTCATTGGGGGCTGGAAACCGTACTTTTCATTTGCCAGACGAATCGCATAGGAGGTGCACTCCATCAAAAGATCGTCAATATCCAACGCAGTAGAGAGCCTGTATTTTCTGCTCATAGCGGTTCTCCTTCCTGTATATTGCATAGAATGTAGTCGGCAAAATGCCGCAGATGGTGAGGCGAAAAATGCAGCCTGCCGTGTTTGATACAGAAACACGGAAAGCTGCTGTGAGGGTATTATACACACGATGCAGGTAGAATGCAAGGGGAAAAGGAAAACTTCTCGGCAAAATATATAATTTATCAAATTAATTCTTGATTTATTTGTGCCAATGTGCTAGAATTAGCGGGAAGTGAATACTTGGTATAAGCGCATAATATGGTTGCGCGTCTCTACGAACCACCACAAATGGTTGTCTACCGGTGAAAACCTGTAGGCAGCCTATATTTTTTGGGAGGGAATTCCGTTGAACTACGATGTGGTCATCATTGGTGCCGGTCCCGGCGGCATCTTTTCTGCATATGAGCTTGTTAAGCATGATCCGAAGCTGAGGGTCGCTGTTTTTGAAGCGGGACATCCACTGGAAAAGCGACGCTGTCCCATTGACGGGAAAAAGGTGAAAAGCTGTATCGGTTGTAAAAGCTGCTCTATTATGAGCGGATTTGGTGGTGCCGGTGCTTTTTCCGACGGAAAATACAATATTACCAATGATTTCGGAGGAACGCTTTACGAGAACATTGGCAAGCAGAGGGCATTGGACCTGATGCACTATGTGGATGCGATCAATATGCGTTTCGGAGGTGAGGGGACTAAACTCTACTCCACAGCAGGAACGAAGTTCAAGAAGATCTGCATGCAAAATGACCTGCACTTGCTGGATGCATCTGTCCGACATCTGGGAACGGACATCAACTATGTGGTTCTGGAGAATCTTTATAATTACCTAAAGGACAAAGTGGAATTCTTCTTTGATACACCGGTGGAGTCCATCGAAAAGGTGGAGCATGGTTACCGCATTCGGTGCGCGCAGCAATACTACACCGGGGAAAAGTGCATCGTTTCTGTGGGCCGCAGCGGCAGCAAGTGGATGGAAAAGACATGCACGGAGTTGGAAATTCCCACTCAGTCCAACCGGGTGGATATCGGTGTTCGTGTGGAGCTTCCTGCAGAGGTGTTTTCTCATTTGACGGATGAGCTGTACGAGAGCAAGATCGTTTACCGGACCCAGAAATACGGTGACAGAGTCCGTACATTCTGCATGAATCCCAAAGGGGCGGTGGTCAGTGAAAACACCAACGGTATTATTACAGTAAATGGCCACAGCTATGAGGATCCCTCAAAGCAGACGGGAAACACCAATTTTGCACTGCTGGTGTCAAAGCACTTCTCTGAACCCTTTAAGGATTCCAATGGCTATGCCGAGTCCATCGCGCGTCTTAGCAATATGCTCGGTGGCGGTGTAATGGTGCAGCGCTTTGGTGATTTGATCCGGGGACAGAGAAGCACCCCCAAGCGCATTGAAGAATCCTTCACGACCCCCACCATGACAGCCACCCCGGGCGACCTGAGCCTGGTGCTCCCCAAGCGCCTTTTAGACGGTATTATCGAGATGATCTATGCCTTGGACAAAATTGCGCCGGGCACAGCCAATGATGATACGCTGCTCTACGGAGTGGAAGTGAAATTTTATAACATGGAAGTTTCTGTGGATCAGAATTTAGAATGCTGTCATAAAGGACTTTATATTATCGGTGATGGAAGTGGCATAACCCATTCGCTGTCTCACGCCTCCGCCAGCGGCGTGCATGTTGCGCGCTGTATTACAAATACAAATCAGTAGGAGATGAAAATTATGGAGTATATCTGTAAAGCTTGTGATCAACAGTTTGAAAAACTGCCGGAAAATGAAAAGTGCCCTCTCTGTGGCGGTGTGGTGACGCAGTCCCAAAAACCGGAGAGCAATGCTTGGCGCGATATGAAGTACGCAGAGGAAAAACCGGTTTCCGAGCGCTAAGGGAATAAACAGAGCCCGTGACCATTGGGTCACGGGTTTTTGCTGTGCTTACAGATAAAAATGCAGGAACCATGCTTTAGAGAAGGTTTGATTAAAAGACTTATCCAGGCCGCCGATTATAACCTGATAAACCCGGATACACTCGGAAAAATACTTTGCAGCCAAAATGACCAACAAGACGGTGCCGCTGGCTGCACCAATCACAACACTGGGCCAAATGGAAAGGGGACAGATCAAACCAATACTCATGGAAAAGATCAGCGCTGTAATGAAGCTGTGGATAAAGAAATAAATGCTTTCAGAACTGAAAAGATTCTTTTTCACATACAGTGCTTTGCGGGTGATTTCCGAAGCTTGGCGGACATAGGCTTCCGCTTCTGTTTGCAGTGTGGATAGATCAATGGTCATAATACGAACACCTCTTACTACATAATACAGCCTTTTTTCGTAATTTCAACAAAAGAATGAAAAGTGACACATTCAATCCATAGGGTAACTTGACAAATGCGCCTTCCTTATTTAAAATACTTTTATGCTAATAAATGAGGTGACCCAATATGGAAAAGAAACTTCAAACCGAGACCCTGTGTATTCAGGCAGGCTACAGCCCCGCCAGCGGCGAACCCCGTCAGATCCCCATCATTCAGAGTACAACTTTTAAGTACGCAACTTCTGAGGATATGGGCAAGCTGTTTGACCTGGAGGCAGAGGGCTATTTCTACTCCCGTTTGCAGAACCCCACCTGTGATATGGTGGCGGCTAAGATCGCGGCACTGGAGGGCGGCACAGCCGCCATGCTCACAGGCTCCGGCCAGGCTGCAAACTTTTATGCGCTGTTCAATATCGCCTCCTGCGGCGATCATATCGTTGCATCCACTGCCATCTATGGCGGCACCTTCAATCTGCTGGGTGTGACCATGAAGCGCATGGGCATTGAGGTCACATTTGTAGATCCCGATGCATCGGAAGAGGAATTGAATGCCGCGTTTAAGCCCAACACCAAGGCAATGTTTGGCGAGACCATTGCAAACCCCGCACTGACGGTGCTGGATATTGAAAAGTTTGCCAAGGTGGCCCATGCCAACGGTGTGCCGCTGATCGTCGACAACACCTTCCCCACACCTGTCAATTGCCGTCCCATTGAATGGGGTGCAGATATTGTGACCCACTCCACCACTAAGTATATGGACGGTCATGGTGTTGCTGTTGGCGGCTGCATCGTAGACAGCGGTAAATTTGACTGGACCAAGTATCCTGAAAAATTTGCCGGTCTGTGTACTCCGGATGACAGTTATCACGGTGTCACCTACACGGAGCGCTTTGGCCTTGCCGGTGCGTTCATTACCAAGTGCACCGCACAGCTGATGCGTGACCTTGGCTCTATCCAATCTCCCCAAAGTGCGTTCTATCTGAACCTGGGCCTGGAGAGCTTACCCTTCCGTATGAAGCAGCATTGCAGCAATGCCCAGGCCATTGCGCAGTATCTGGAAAGCAACGAGAAGGTTGCTTGGGTCAAGTACTGTGGTCTGGAGAGTGACCGGTATCATGCCCTGGCACAGAAGTACATGCCCAATGGCTCTTGCGGTGTCATCTCCTTTGGCCTGAAGGGTGGCCGCAAGGCGGCAGAGACCTTTATGAAGCATCTGCAGCTGGGCTCCATCGAGACCCATGTAGCAGACTCTCGTACCTGCTGCCTGCATCCTGCCAGTGCTACCCACCGGCAGATGACCGACGAGCAGCTGGATGCAGCCGGTGTCGGCGCAGATCTGATCCGCCTGAGCTGCGGCCTGGAAAATGCAGAGGATCTGATCGCAGATCTGGAGCAGGCTATTTCAAAGACTTAATAAGCAAAAGGACCGTCCCGGGGAGGGACGGTCTTTTTCGTGGTCAGAGCGCCTTCGCCCCAACTTTTCGATATATGTTCGCTTTTTGAGGGTATCTCATGGATTCTGAGAAACCTCTTTTTCCAGCGCTTCTTTCGCCAGGGTCAGGAAACGGGCAGCTTCCGGGGGAAGTGGGTGCAGTGGGTTGGTGATTGCCACAAGGATATCTTCCAGATCGCCTACAGGAATCATCCGCAGGTGGTGCTTTTCCACTATTTCTTCGGAGGGTGGTCGCCCTATTGAGTAGCCAAGTCCTCGTTCCAAAAGTTCGTAAATAATATTTCTCCTGCTGCAGATCAAGATCCGGTCCTCAGTCAGATGGGTCAAGCCCAGAAGGACCGAATTGCTGACTACCTCTTTTTGAATAGTTTCGATGAGCATATCTTTTTCCAGATCTCGCAGTGTGACAGAGCTTTGTTGGTACAAAGGATGTCCCGGTCCAAGAATAATGCACACCGGATAACTGCCAAGGATCTCCCAATGCAGCCCTTTTTCCTCCATGGTAACCTCGATAGTCCGCAGGTTGCACTCCGGACATGAGGCAATGCCTACATCCACTTCAAGGGTGGAAACATTTTGAATCAGCTTTTTCGTGGTACTCAGCCCTTGCGTGAAGACAACATCCCGTCTGTCCCGGTTTTCTTCCAATAGTTGGTAATAGGCTCGGTTTAAGGGTTCATAGTCCATAAAGTCGAACTTAATATTTTGAACGGTGTTTCGCTGGATGTTCTGCAGACTCTTGTAGCTTTCGCAGATCCGGCTGGCATGCTCAATGACCTGCATACCCTCGGCGGTGGGGAAAATGCCCTGGGCATTGCGTGTGAAGATCGGAAAACCCAGTGCGCTTTCCAGGCTGCTCAGAGATACACTGAGACTGGATTGGGATACAAACATATTTTTCGCCGCCTGAGAGATCGAACCACAGCGGTATATTTCCAGAATGTTTTGCAGCTGCTGAAAGGTCATGACCACCCCTCCTTGTGAGCTGATTATATCACGAAGGAAAATAAATGACAAACGCTTTTCGATAAATGCTATATCCGTGAAGGCATTTTGAATGGCGAGTTGGCTGTGTCCTATGGTAGTATTTAGTATAAGAAAGGTGAGAAGGAAGATGAAAAGGAGCTATACTGTTCACCGGTAATAAAGGATATCCAGCGGAGGGTGCAAAATGAAAGATACGGTACGAAGAAACTATCACTGGGTCATTGCTGTAGTAGTGCTGCTGCAGCTGTTTGTTCACGGCGGTGCGGGAAATAATATTGCGGCATATCATGTGATACCGGTGACCCAGGCGCTGGGAATATCCCGGATCGCATTTTCCTTTACGGGGAGCATCGGCTCAGCTGTGGGCATTGTCAGTACGCTGATCTCCGGCTGGCTGCTGCAGCAGTTTGGTTATCGGAAAATGGCAGCTTTGGGAATGGCTTTGGCAGCCGCGGCATATGCGCTCCTTGCCAATATGCAAACCTATTGGATGCTGCTCGCAGGCCGGGTTCTGGTTGGCTTGTCCAGCGGTGTCTGCTCTGTAGCAGGGGTAAGCCGGGTCATCAGCGCATGGTTTCACCGCCGCCGGGGCATGGTGCTGGGAGCAGTGACGGCTGCCACCGGTATCGGCAGCAGCATTTTAGGCCTGGCCCAGGCCTGGATCATAGAGAACAGCTCCTGGAGAGGATCTTTTTCCCTGGTGGGAGCGTTAATGCTCGTTGCCGCGGTTTTGATCTATTTACTGGTGCGCTGCACGCCGGAGGAGATGGGGCTGTCCCCCTACGGTGAAGGGCAGACGGACACAAAAAAACGAGCCATTCGCAATGGTGAAATGTGGCCCGGTTTCCCTATAGAGTATCTTCGCAGGAGACCTGCTTTCTATTTGATGACGCTGTGCGCACTGCTCAGTTGTATCTGCGTCTTTATGACTCAGTTTATCATTGTGCCCTATTTTCAGGATCAGGGGATGTCCGCTACCCGGGCAGGGAGGCTCTATAGCATTATGATGCTGCTGCTCAGCGGCACAAAGCTGCTGGCCGGCAGCCTTAGTGATGCGGTGGGTGCTAAAAAAGTCACTGTCGGCTGCCTTGGTATTTGCTCTGTGAGCCTGGTACTTCTGGTACTGGGGGGAACGGGGCCAATAGCGGTGGCAGCCATCGTCCTATATGCCTTCTGTATGCCACTGACCACGGTGATGATCCCGCTTTTGGCGATAGAGTTGTTTGGGTATTATGCCCAGGGACAGTACATTGGCGTTTTTGTAGCAATGTCCTCCGCTGCTTCTATGATTTCAAGTCCCTGTGCCGATGCAGTCTTTGGCATGTTTGGATCGTATCGCCCGGTATTTTTGATTGCCGCAGCTGTTGCGTTCATCACACTGGTGCTGGAGCTGTTGCTTTACCGGTTGGCAGCCCGGGACGCAAGTACATACTCCCGCAGATGCACATCTCCCGATGCGTAGATTCCAGCGCATCGCGTTAATTATTCGTGTCAGCTTGATAAATCGGGTTTGAACATCTGCTGATGGGGAAATGATCGGGAATACCGTTGCATAATGGAAAAATGCAGGATATAATGAATCACGGAATGTCTCGAAAGAGGGGAATGCAATTATGAAAAAAATGTTAGCACTTTTATTGACATTGGCTATGGTTTTGAGCCTTTGCGCCTGCGCTGGAGCGGCCCCGGAGGAAACGACTCCACCGGCAGCCGGGTTGCAAATCGGCTTTGCCCGGGAGAAGGTCATGCCGGAGGGAACACCTGAGTTGGATGGAACCTCCAGCGGTCGGATCATGACGGACGTCATGGGCATTTTGACTGTAACCTGCGTGGCGGTGAAGGGAGAAAACCAGGAAACGGTATTGCTTTATACCATGGACCGGAAAAATTCCGGGGAGAGTTGGACCAGCCCGATCCGCAAAGCAATTGCAGAAGCTACCGGGATCACTGAGGATCACATCATGCTGGCAGCTACCCACACCCACTCAGCGCCTAAGTTCAGCGGCTGGGACGGTGCAGAAAAATACAAGGCAGATTTCCAGGTGGCTATGGTTCAGGTAGGCAAGGATGCCCTGGCGGATCTGACGTCCGCAGAGACCTACATAGGAAGCGTAGAAGCGGAGGGCCTTGCCTTTGTCCGCCAGTATAAGCTGATCGACGGTACGGTGACTTCCTCCGGTGTGGGAGCCGGTGATGCCAGGATCGTAGGCCATGCTGCGGAAAATGATGAGGAGCTGCAGATCGTTCGTTTTACCCGGGGTGAGGGGAAGAAGGATGTGATCCTTATGAGCTTCAATGCCCACCCCACTTACCACGGAGGCGTCGGTGAGACGCTGATGTCTGCGGACTTCCCCGGTCCGACCCGGGAATATATCGAGTCCCAGGGAGATTACCTGGTGGCCTACTTTACCGGTGATGCCGGCAACCAGGCACCCATTACCAAATATAGTCCCGAAATCGCTGCTGCACCCAAGGACTTCCAGGAGCACGGCAAGCGATTGGGCCAGTACCTGCTGGACGCGCTGCCCACACTGAAAAAGGCAGAGGGAACGGATGTAAAGCTTTCCGGTCAGCAATACCAGGCAAAATCCAATAAAGAACGGCTGGATATGCTGCCTAAGGCCTCAGAGGTTATGAGCGTTTACAGAAGCGAGGGCAGGGAAGCTGCCAACGCTTTGGCAGCCCAATACGGCATTTACCAGTATCTGGAGGCAAGCGCCATCCTGGACCGTGCAGAGATGCCTGAGATCAACGAGGCATGGCTGAATGTAATGTCCATCGGCGATCAGCTTTCCTTCGCTTTCGCCCCTTATGAGATGTTCAGCGAAAGCGGTTCACACCTGCGGGCAAGCACACCCTACGACATGACATTTGTTGTGTCTTGCTGCAACGGTGCGGAGGGCTATCTGCCTTCCAAAGCTGCCTGCGAATATGGCTGCTATGAGTATTATATTACAAACTTTGAGGTAGGCACTGCCGAGATCTTTATAGACGAATTCCTGTCCATGCTTACAGACCTGAAAAACAGCTAAGATCGGAAAACAGTATTTTGCTTTTGGCGCGCAGCAGTTGATTGCCTCTGTAACCAATAAACACCCCCTGATGTTTCGCATCAGGGGGTGCTTCTGTTTATTGTGTGAGTATCCTCTTAAATGGAATAGATGGTTCAAAAGGGGGATTAGTCTTCGTCCCCGTCAGGTGCCGGATCTACATCAGGATCAGAAGGAGTGGTATCTTCGCCCACAAAAGCCTCGCGTGTGGTTTCATAGAGCAGTTCACCGTCATAGGCGCCGGTTACATGGATATAACCCTTCTGGCGGTCGTCCAGCAGTTCGATCTCCAGATCCTCATAACGGTCATATATTCTCTGAGGAATGGGCAGACGGCCGGTGGAAACAGCCAGGTCCGGATCAACTGCATTCAAGAATGCAGGGCAGCTGGAGGTTGCATAACCGTGGTGAGGTACCTTCAGGAAGTCAGCCTTTAAAAGATCGTGGTCGACCTTCTTCAGAATATTCATTTCGCCGGAAACATACAGGTCACCGGTGAACAAAGAAGAGTGCTCGCCATAGTCGAAGCGCATTGTGATGGACATGCTGTTGATCTCTTCGCCACCGGAGATCAAATTGTCACCGTCACCGGCAAGAGGCCAAACAACTTCCATTCGTACATCACCGAAGTTGAATACATCACCCTTCTCGATGGGCTGGATCGGAATACCGTACTGATTTGCCATCTGCAGAGCCAGAGTGGTTTTTCCGGTTTCGTAGTCGTAATCGCAGTCATAACCGCCGCGGTAATAGATCTGACCGATAGAGATCTTATCCAGCAGACCGCTACCGATCACAGCAGAATCGTAGAAGATACCGTTCTGGTGGTCAGAGTGGGGATGGGTCAGCAGGAAATAATCCAGATGGGTAATGCCCATGTTCTCCAAATTCTGCAACAGCACAGGCGCATATGACAAAGGACCGGCATCCACCAGCATTGTCTGGCCGTTGGGGAATACGATGAGACAAGCGTCGCCCCACTTATCCTTGTAGGTCTGACCGGAGCTGATGAACAGGCCTTCGCCAGCCATAAAGTAGTAATGGATCTTGCCGTCGGCAATTGCTTTTTCTACAACATTCTCCTTCCAGGGTGCCAGGTAGGGGGAGTAGTCAGTGGTGTTAAACTGCTCGGCCTTACTGGATCTGCCGGCAGTATTTGCGGTGCTCCAGGCAGAGCCTTCTGCAGCGATCACAGAGCTGAAGGCATTATACATCTCCACAAAGGCTGCTTTTTGGGAAATGGTGAGTGTTGCCCAGCTGGCATCCGCGGCTTCTACCTGCTCCCTGAGGCTACGGTTTCGGCAGGTTCCGTACAGAACAGTGCCGTCTACCAGAGTTACATAGGGTCTGCCGTAGATCTGCATAGCAGCGTATTGCTGGTTCTTATCATTGCCGTTTGCGTCCTTCATAATGCCGATAACCAAAGAACTGGTCTGAGGGGTGCCGAGATTAAAAGCTTCCTTGCCAAACTGGGTGGATCTCACAATGCCGGTTTCCATTACATCGACAGGATCACCGTCAACACTCAGCATAACACCGAAGTTCTTGATCTGCTCCTTTACAAGACGGTCGCCCTTGAATTCACTGATGAAATACAGACCGACACTCTTGGACTTCAGAGACATACCGCTGATATTCAAAACGATTCTATGGAAGGAAAGACCGTCTTCCTCTTCTGCCATCAGGTAGCCTTCTGCTGCCTGGACAAATGCTTTGCTTGCTGCGGGAATCTTGCCGTAAGCACCATCAGTAATGTCAAAGTCATCGGTCTTGCTGTCCAGCAGTGTCAGCTTGCCGGTACCGGTGATAGCGCCGGTGATGTTAAAGCCGTTCAGGTCAATGGTCAGGTCCTTGGTCAGTTCCAGGTCTGCAAAATCAGCTGTCAAAACAATGGTTTCTGCATTGTCAGAAGCTGCGATGGCAGCTGCAGCATCGGTATAAGCAGCGGTGGAACCGTCAGCCTTATGCACAATGGCAACAGGTTCGCCATTAACGGCATAAATTTCGCCATTCTGGATCAGCAGACGATCTACAGCGGAATCGTTGAAGGTAATGGTTGCACCGGAAATATCTGCGTTGGCAGCATGGCCGATGTCCATACCATTGCTCCAGCTGGACACAAACAACTGGACAGAGCCGGTGAAGTCATCTTGGATTTCCAGCATATCACCCTGGTCAGGGCTATAACTGGAGACAGTGCGGCGGACCTGATAAATTTCGGGATTGCCGCTGAGCAACACTGTACCGCGGGAAATGATACACCCACCATTGGTGGCTGTGCCATTTGTCACAGTGCCGCCGTACAAACCGATATGACCCACATAGTCCTTGTCTGCATCGATATAGATGTTGCCGCCGGCAGTAGCCTGTCCACCGGTGACAGTGCCGCCGTAAACATTCACATTACCCAATGCGTAAACAACACCGCCTCTGGAAATGGCGCTTCTGCCGTCTGTGGGGGCTGCGTAGGACAAGGTGCCGCTGTGCAGATTCAGTGTTGCGAGACCTCGGACCATAATGGTGCCACCGTAGGGAGTATCTACAGATTTAGGACCACTGCCGACGATAGAACCGCCGCCAACAGAGTCCATTACATTGAAGATGGTGTTGCTCCGCAGGTCAAATGCCAAATCGTCACAGATCCAATTCTGTCCGTTCAGATCCAAGCAGACACGGTCCCTGCCCAGGATCGTATAAGGATCGAACTTCACAGAAGGATCGGTGAGGTTCAGGAAGTAGTGACCTGTGGTCAGCTCCCCGGCATAGATATATTCATCTGTCAGCTCCGCGAAGTCACATTCCTTGTCACAAGCCTGGCAGTATCTTTTTTCCATACGATAGGGGAAGATGGTGGGGAATTTATTCAATACCAGGTTGCCGTCCTGCTCACTGATGTACAGCATGGGGCTGACAACATAGAAATCGGCAAACCGGATGTTCATATCCTCGCAGGTACCGATCACCATGCCCGCTGCTGCATTCTCGTAATTTACTGTGATTTCTCCGGAAAGTGCGCCTTCCACACGCAGATACGGATTCTTTAAAACAATGGTCTTGGAAATAGAGGGACGGTTTGCCAGGGTCAGATAGCCCTTTGCCCAGATCTGCGTGGTAATACTACCACCGTCGACGGTAACTTTGCCGTTTTTGGAACCGCTCTGGATAAAGATGGAGTGACCGGCCTGTGAAGCTTCGCCACCTACGGTAGCGTTGTGCAGATTCAGCTCACCCTGCACCCAGAAAGAGCCGCCCTGGTAAGGCTTTTTGTTGGTGCTCTCATACAGCTTGGTCTTGTATGTACCACCGTAAACATTCATCTTGCCACCGGCATAGATGTATGCTACACCACCGTATCTTTGGGCGTTGGTAGAATCAGAAGCAAAGCCGCCACCGGTGATGGTGCCACCGCCCATAACGGTCAGCTCTGCACCGGATTCCACCAGGAACACACGCTTGATGCCCTGGATGTTCATGCCGTTCATATCCAGGCAGACCTTGCCGGAAATGGTCTTCTGTGCCCAGTCACAGGTACCGTTTTCAAAGTGCACACGGTAGTGACCAGCGGCAATTTTTGTAGCCGCAGCATCCTTTTCCGTCAACCAGGACCAAACGACATCCTCGTTACAATGGTCGCAGTGCTCAATTCCGTCGGTAAGCACCAGGGTTTCACTGTCTACCGCCAGATACAGCGGCTGGACCTTATTGGAAATATCGGTAATGTTGATGGTAGCTCCGATCACATTCGCATTGTCAGCAGCAGAGCCGATAACGGTATCCTTTACCAGGTACTTATCTTGAATGTTCAAATTGACAGAGCCTGTGTACTTACCGGAGATCTTCAGCATTCCGGCAATGCTTGTTGCATTGCTGGTGGGACTCTGACGCAAACGCTCAATGCTGGCAGAACCGGATAAGGTGACGACGCTGCGGTTGTTGACACAGGGGCTTGCAGGTGCCGTGCCGCCGGTAACGCTACCACCCGAGAAGCTCGCATTGGCGTTGGTGTTGATGTAGATATTACCACCGGCACCGTAGGTCTTTCTGGTGGCAGTACCGTTTGCAATGGTGCCGCCCTTCATGTTGAAGGTAGCGCTTCTTCCGGACAGGTATAGATTGCCACCGCCTGCATAAGCACAACCACCGTTCACATTACCGCTGTGCATGGTGAAGGTGCCGGCAAGGTAAACAATACCACCGTTATTTACCTGCCCACCGGTGGGCATACTGTGCGTCAGGGTTGCATCCCGCAGATTCAGCATGCCGCCTGCGTATACATAGATGGTACCACCGTCAAAAGTGGGAGTTCCGGTGGTGATCTCCGCACCGCTGCCGCAAAGGGTACCTTCACCGCTGATACTCAGAACGCCACCGGATTTCACGGAAAACACACGGGCGGTGCTCTGCAGGGTCTTGCCGTTCATATACAGACATACCTTACCGGACACTGTCTTTTCAGCACTCCAGGAATGGGCATCCTCTGCATAGTCCAGATAGTAGTGCCCGGCATCAATGGTTGTAGCGTCATCTGCAACAACAGTGGAGATGCCTGTCCAGGTGACAGCTTCGCCACACTGGGGGCAGGTTTCTGGCAGAGATGCCTCAGAAGCAGCTACCGTCCCTACCAGGGCACAGGTAAGCACCAGCAGGACTGCAAGTAAAACGATAAATCTTTTTTTCATAATAACCTCCAATCTTTGTTTTGACGGAATCTTTTACATATTTTAGTATAGCATTTTTTGGCTGGAAGTGTATGTAGGTTTTTCTTTAATGGGGGTAGCTTTTTGTAAACGAAAATTTACCCTTGACATACCTAGATTGTCTATGTATACTATACATAGATAATCTAGGTATATATTTCAGGAGGTGCACATAATGAAAATCGAAAAAAGTCTGCTTTCCGGAAGTACGCCTCTTTTGGTGCTGTCGCTTCTAAAAAATGAGGATATGTACGGTTATCAGATGGCGGAAGAACTTGCCCGTCGGTCGGACGATACTTTTGAACTGAAGGAGGGAACGCTGTATCCTCTGCTGCACACATTGGAGAAGAACCATCTCGTTACTTCCTATACAAAGGAAAGCCCTGGGGGAAGGGAGAGAAAGTACTATCATTTAACGGATGACGGAAGATCGCAGCTGGAGCATAAAACCCAGGAGTGGAGGCTGTTTTCGGAGAAGGTAAATGCTGTGATTGGAGCCGCTCCGTGCACTGTGTGAGGTGACGCTATGTTTAGCCGTGAATTTTTCTATTGGTGCAGAGATGCTGTTTCCAAGATCAAGTACTGGAAGGATCGCAATCAGGTGTATGCAGAGCTCTATTCCCATTTGGAAGAGCGCTATGAATCCTTGATAGAAAAAGGCTTTTCTCATGAGGAAGCGGAGAAGAAAGCGTTGGAGGCCATGGGGGATGCCGATGCGTTGGCTCCGCAGCTGGCAGCGATCCATAAGCCTTACTGGGCATATGGGGCGGTAGCAACCCGATTTTTGGCTTCTGTTTTGCTGATCCTGTGTATCAGTTGGGGGATCGACTATGCCCTGGAGTTAAACATCAGGTGGAGAAACCCATGGGTGTCCCAGGGATATGTTCAGTGGGATCCCTTTGAGCGGGGCGGGGAGGAACGCATCAGCCATGTCAAACCGGGGGTATCGGATTCTACCGACGGATATACATTCCGGGTAAAGGAAGCAGCCCTTTGGCGTACACACTTTGACCAGCCTTCCCAGGACGGCAGGGAATTCTTTGATGCATTGTATGTGAAGCTGACGGTGTCCCACCCGTTCCCATGGATGCAGGAGGGGATGGCCGTGCATTGGATGTGGGCAGAGGACAGCAAAGGCACATTTTACCAAAGCTTTGAGCAAGTGAATGATGCAGATATTCCGTATATAACACTTCGTCCCTATCGCTCAGGCTTATTCACCTATACTTACGAATTAGACTTTCAAAAGCTGGAAGAAGACATTCAGTGGATCGAGCTGCACTATGACCGGGATGGACGAGATCTGGCGCTCCGGGTGGAACTGGAAAGAGAGGGGGAAGGCTGATGTGGCGGATCAGAGAAAAGATCAAGGCCTGGAATGAAAAAAGAGAAGCAGCCATTGACAGGATTCCCCGAAAGGTACAGGTGGCGGTCAACCTTGTGTGCATCGTCGTATTTGCACTGCTTCTGTACACATTCCTGGACGCTCCGACCTTTGGAACAGAAGCTGCCTTCCGCCGCGCAGAACAAATAAATCAGGTTGGCCCGGGGGAGATCCTGGGAATAGAGCCGCTGGAGTCTATGCTGGAAGATACCATTGTGATCGCGCAGACGGCCAATGGTGTGATCCTGTTTTCTGAAAAGTCGGACACCAAAAATCCGGTCAATACCTTGGTGTATCGGGAGCGTGTCAGCGATGTAATGGTCTGTGGCGCACCTCAGTGGCTCAGCAGCATTTTTCCTCCGGATGGTGATGATCTTACATTGGTGGTCTTTGATGAGTACCCGGAGGCAGTCCGGGTGGAATTGGATATGGAGCTATACTGGCAGGATGCGCAGACGCAAAAGCAGTACCGCTACTGCTATAGCCTGGCAGGTGACCGGAAAAACCCGGGTTACTTCCGGGTAGACCTTGACTACGCCTGGAAGGATGAGTATGGTCTTGATGAGCATCCGGAGAACAAGACGATCCGCCAGTTTTCTATACGCTCCCGGGATGCCTCCTATCGCGCGCCTAAGGGAGAATATCCTGCCACAGTACGGTTTTACGGGAAAGACGGAAGGCTTTTGCATACCCGGGAATTGTATCTGTTTCCGCAGGATGAGAACTAGATAAAGGGTATTCATTAGGAAGTTTGTTCCCAGTTTGGTGATTAAGGATACTAGCTCGCACAAATTCTCCCGGAATTTGTGCGGGTCTACAAATTGCAACAAAAAACGGGAAATGTGCTTGCTAACAAAGACAAATGTTGCTATAATACGGACAAATAAATATATTCTGTATGATGCTTGCAGGAAATGCAATTGCAACCGAAGGAGTAACGCTCTCAGGTGTCCGTAAGGATGAGGACTGTAAGCTGACAGAACTTTGGAGAAGCTCATTGAATTGAGTGCCGAAGGTGCAAAGTGTGTAAACACTAATCTCTCAGGCAAAAGGACAAAGCGAATGCCCGTAAGGTTTTTTTGTACTTTCCTGCAGACTGTGCTTATGCCGGCCTGCAGATTATTTTTTGGGGGTTGCTTTATGGATAAATTCATTCAGCAAATCACAGACATCAATAATGTGATCAATGACTTTGTTTGGGTGAAGATCGGCATTATTTTGCTGCTGGCTTCCGGTGTGCTGCTGACCTGCTGCACCAAATTCTTCCAGGTGTCTCATATGGTGCATTGGTGGAAGGAAACCATTGGCTCTTTGTTTAAAAAGGGCGGATCTGCCACCAGCAAAAAGGACAAGAAGTCGATTTCCCAGTTCCAGGCATTGTGTACAGCTTTGGCTGCCACCATCGGTACCGGTAACATTGCCGGTGTTTCAGCCGCTATCGTCATTGGTGGTCCCGGTGCGGTGTTCTGGATGTGGGTTGCTGCCTTCTTTGGCATGATGACAAAATTCTCCGAGACCGTTCTGGGCATCTACTACCGCCGGCGCAACAGCGATGGCGAGTGGTGCGGTGGTCCCATGTACTATCTGAAGGAAGGCCTGGGCGCCTATAAGGGCTGTAAGCAGATCGGTTCGGTCCTGGCTGTCCTGTTTGCAGTGTTTGCGATTTTTGCATCCTTCGGTATTGGCAACATGGGCCAGGTCAATAAGATCGTTTTGAACCTGGAATCCGCATTTTTCTCAGGTGTTGATCTGGGCCAGATCGCTGGCATGGATGTGATTGGGCTGATCATTGGTGTCGTACTTCTGATCCTGACAGCGCTGATCGTGATTGGCGGCTTGCAGCGTATTGCTGTGGTGGCGGAAAAGATCGTTCCCTTTATGGCGATCTGCTACATCCTTGGCGCATTGACTGTGTTCTTTGTGAATATTCAGAGTGTTGGCGCGATCTTTGCTTCTATTTTCAAGTTTGCCTTTGGTATTGAAGCGGTCGCCGGTGGTGTTGCCGGTGTTACCATCAGCCAGGTGATCACCCAGGGCTGTAAGCGTGGCATGTTCTCCAATGAGGCTGGTCTGGGCTCTTCTGTTATGGTCCATACCTCCGCAGATGTGAAAGAGCCTGTTAAGCAAGGCATGTGGGGTATTTTTGAAGTCTTCTTTGATACAATTGTTGTTTGCTCTATGACCGCCATCGTGGTACTGTCTTCCGGGTATATCGATTTGGAAACGGGTATGGCGGTTGCCGGGGTGAACGATGCGACCTTGGTTTCCCAGGCTTTTGGCCAAGTGTTTGGTCCTTTTGGTCAGATGTTTGTCGCCGTAGCAATTTTCCTCTTTGCTTTTACCACAGTGCTGGGCTGGTCTCAGTACGGTGCCAAGGCGGTTGAGTATCTGTTTGGCGCAAAGGGTGTCAAGGTCTATAAGGTGATCTTCGTTCTGATGATCGTATCCGGTGCGGTGATGACCTCTTCTTTGGCTTGGGATATCTCTGATACATTCAACGGTCTGATGATGATTCCGAATCTGATTGGTGTTGTTGCTCTGTCACCTCTGGTTGTTAAGATTACACGCAACTATGTAGACCGCAAGCTCAAGGGCAAGGCGGTCGAGCCCGTGCTTTCTCATGATGCACAGCTGCAGGAAGAATTCGCAGCTATCATCAACGAATAAGGTTAAACAGAAGCTTTTCTTTTAACATATGGGACAAAAGACACCATCGTTTTCGGTGGTGTCTTTTGTCATTTATACAAGTTTTACAGAACGCAGAAAAATACCTTTACTTTAGTGCGCTAATGTGGTAGAGTAGTGAATCATATACAGCGCATAGGAGGCATATAGAATGCATCATATGGAAACGGATTCCGTGGAGCAGCTTTTTACAGCCATTGCTTCGTTGAACAGCAAAGAGGAGGTCCGCCAGCTGCTGGAGGATCTTTGCACGGTAAAAGAGATCTTGGATATGGCGCAGCGGTTGGATGTTGCGGTGCTGCTGGAGCAGGGGGTCAATTATCAGACCATCTCCCAGCAGGTAAATGTCAGCACGGCTACCATCAGCCGGGTAAGCAAATGCCTTAACTACGGAAGCGGCGGTTACCGCAGTGTTCTTGGGAAGCTAAAGGAGGACAAAAAATGAATATGGAGCAACTGACTGCTGCCTGGGCAAAGCTCTACAGCAGCTATGGCTATCAAAGCTACAGCATGAGCAAATTCGAAGAATATGAGCTATACCTGCGCAACAAGGATTTTTTGATTTCCGACAGAGTCCTGACTTTCACAGATACCGATGGCAAGCTGATGGCATTAAAGCCGGACGTCACGCTTTCTATTATTAAAAATACCGCATCGGAAAAAAACAGCATTCAGAAGATATTCTATCAGGAGCATGTTTACCGTCCCGGAAATGCAGAGCAAGGCTTCCGTGAGATTCCCCAGACCGGCTTGGAATGCATGGGCTTTGTGGATACCTACTGTATTTTTGAAGTGCTCCTCTTGGCGGTGAAAAGCCTTCGCGCCATTAGTGATAACTGTGTGCTGGATATATCCCACATGGGCCTTTTGGCGGGTCTGTTGGACAGCTGTGGGATCGAAGGACAACTTCGGCAGCAGGTCTTGGAAGCTGTCGGCACGAAAAATGCCCACGGGATTCGAAAGCTTTGTGAAGCGGCCGGTGTTGATGGCAGCAAGCTGGAGGAACTGGCTCTCTTAAGCGGAAAACCTGCAGCAGTGTTGCCGGAACTGGAAAAAATCCTTCCGCAGTCTCAGGATTTGGAGCTGCTGAAGCAGCTGCTGCAAGCACTGGAGCAGGCAGGTGCAGATTGCATCAACATTGATTTCTCTGTGATCAATGATATGAACTACTATAATGGCATTGTTTTCCGAGGATTTGTGGAGGGCGTACCTGCCGGTGTTCTGTCCGGTGGACAGTACGACCGGCTGATGAAGAAAATGAAGCGCAGTGGCGGAGCAATTGGCTTTGCGATCTACCCGGAACTGTTGGAGAGATTGTTTCCTGCAAGTACCGCGGAAGAAGTGGATGCGGTGCTGGTGTATCCCCAGGATGCATCTCTTGATGCGTTGGCCCGGGCGGTTGCACAGCTGAATGGTCAGGGATTGCGTGTCTGTGCACAACCCGAAGGAAGCTGCTATTCGACTAATGCGGTGTGTTATGTTCTGGAAGGAAATGAGGTGAAGGAGATTGGCTGAGATGCTTAATATTGCATTGCCCAAGGGAAGATTGGGAGAGGCTGTATATCAGCGTTTCGCAGATGCCGGTTTCCCTTGCCCGGCACTTTTAGAGAAAAGCAGAAAGCTTACCTTTGAAAACCCCCAGGCCGGTGTACGCTACTTTTGGGTCAAGCCTTCTGATGTAGCGGTGTATGTAGAGCGGGGTGCGGCAGATATCGGTGTAGCCGGCAAGGATATCCTTTTGGAGTATGCACCGGATGTGTATGAGCTTGCAGACCTGGATATTGGCAAATGCCGTATGGCGGTGGCTGGATTCCCTGAGTTCCGCTTGCCCCATGGGCAGACCCTCCGTGTGGCAACGAAGTTTCCCAATATTGCAAAGACCTATTATGCGTCCAAGGGCAAAGATATCGACATTATCCATTTGAACGGCTCGATCGAAATTGCACCGATCCTTTCTCTTTCCGATGTGATCGTAGATATTGTGGAGACCGGGAAAACGCTGAAGGAAAACGGACTATCCGTGTTGGAAGAGATCGTACCCATCAGCGCCCGGCTGATTGCCAATAAATCCAGCTATAAGTTTAAAACAGAAGCCATTCGCAAAATCCTGGAGCATATTTAAGGAGGTGCTGTCATGATTCGAATTATGCCTTATTCTCAGACAAACTCCCGGGAAATATTTGCCCGTGTCACACCGGAAACGGATGTAGCCGGTATTGTGAAACAGATCATTGAAACGGTCGTCAAGGAAGGGGACAAAGCTCTGTATGCCTACAGTGAGCGCTTTGATCGTGTAAAGCTGCAGAGCCTGGAGGTAACAGCCGAGGAATTGGATGCGGCTATGGAGCAGGTATCTCCGGAGCTGATCCGCATTTTGAAGATGGCAGCAGCCAATATCAGAAAGTATCACCAGGCCCAGGTTCGTAACAGCTTTGTGATCAATGACGCGGACGGGATCGTCATGGGTCAAAAGGTGATCCCCATGGACCGGGTGGGCATTTATGTACCCGGCGGCACAGCTGCCTATCCATCCACAGTTTTAATGGACAGCATTCCGGCAAAAATTGCCGGCTGCGGTGAGATCGTCATGGTTACACCCCCCGGCCGGGACGGAACGGTAAATCCTGCAATCTTGGCAGCTGCGAAGATTGCCGGTATTGACAGGATCTTTAAAGTAGGCGGCGCACAAGCGGTAGCGGCGTTGGCTTACGGCACTGAGTCTGTACCCCGTGTCGATAAGATCGTAGGTCCTGGAAATGCTTTCGTTGCAGAAGCAAAAAAGCAAGTGTTTGGTCAAGTGGCAATTGACATGATCGCAGGTCCCAGTGAGATCCTGGTGGTGGCTGATCAAACGGCTAAGGCGGAATATGTGGCTGCAGATATGCTCTCTCAAGCAGAGCACGATAAGCTGGCCAGTGCGGTGCTGGTTACAGATTCCATGCAGCTTGCACAGGATGTCCAGGCACAGATCGAGGTGCAGCTGCAGGCCTTGGCACGGCAGGAGATCGCCCGGACCTCTATAGACCGCAATGGCAAGATCATTGTGGCAGATACATTGGATGCGGCCATTGAGATCGCAAATACCATTGCGCCGGAGCACTTGGAGCTTTGTGTGGACAACCCCTTTGACTACCTGGCAAAGATCCGTCATGCCGGTTCTATTTTCATGGGTAAGTATTGCCCGGAGGCTTTGGGCGATTATCTGGCAGGTCCGAACCACACCCTGCCCACCAGCGGTACGGCACGATTCTCAAGTCCCTTGTCAGTGGATGATTTTGTCAAGAAGACACAGTATACCTATTACACAGCAGATGCCTTGAAAAAGGTAGCAAAGGATGTGGCATATTTTGCGGAAACAGAAGGCTTGACCGGTCATGCCCGCAGCGCGATGATCCGATTGGAGGAAGATGCATGAGCCGCTATTTCAGTATGAAATACGAAAACCTGGAGCCATATGTTCCCGGAGAACAGCCCCGGGATCGCAGATACATCAAGCTTAATACCAATGAATCCCCGTTTCCGCCCTCTCCTAAGGCGCAGGCATATGGTGCCGCAGCCGCTGCAGATCTGCAGCTGTATTCCGATCCGGAGTGCACCGTACTGGTGCAAAAGCTGGCACAGCTCCACGGCTTGCAGCCTGACCAGGTGCTGTTGGGAAACGGCTCTGATGAAGTGCTGTATTTGGCTTTTCTTGCGTATTGTGACAGCAAAACCCCGGCGATCTTCCCGGACATTACATACGGTTTTTACAAAGTTTTCGCTGAGTCCTTGGGCATTCCTTATACGCAAGTACCGCTGAAGGAGGATTTTTCCATAGCAGTTGAGGATTACTTGTCTGCAGGAAAGACGGTATTTATTGCAAATCCCAATGCCCCCACCGGTCAGCTTCTGAAGCTTTCTGATATTGAGCAGATCCTGCAGGGCAATCCCGATAACATTGTAGTGATCGATGAGGCATATATCGACTTCGGCGGGGAAAGTGCAGTGTCCCTTGTAAATGCTTACGATAATTTGTTGGTCACGCAGACTTTTTCCAAGTCCCGCTCCCTGGCAGGCGGCAGATTGGGTATGGTGTTTGGCAATGCGGCGCTGATCACCGATCTAAAGAGCCTGAAATACTCCATTAACCCCTATAATGTCAACTCTATGACCATGGCTGCAGGTTTGGGAGCGTTGGAGGACGAGGAATATACCAGAAAGAACTGCCAAACCATCATGGAAAATCGCGCATTCACAACCGACCGTCTGCGTCAGATGGGTTTTCAGGTCATGGATTCCTCAGCAAACTTCCTGCTGGCAGGTCACCCGGCAATCTCCGGTGGAGACCTTTACAGGGGACTGAAGGAAAAGGGAATCCTTGTACGCTACTTCGGCAGTACAAGGCTTGCGCCCTATGTCCGCATAACAATTGGTACAAAATTGCAAATGGAAGCCCTGCTCACAGCAGTTGAGCAGGTTTTGGAGGGGTCAGTATGAGAACAGCAACCATCATTCGAAAGACCGGTGAAACCGATATTGCGCTGACCTTGCAGCTGGATGGCACAGGCGTGTCCCAAATTGCAACCGGCTGCGGATTTTTGGACCATATGCTGACGCTATTTGCCAAGCACGGCAGATTTGATTTGCAGCTTACCTGCAAGGGGGATACCTGGGTGGATGACCACCACACTGTGGAGGATGTAGGAATTGCATTGGGCCAGGCATTTACCCAAGCCCTGGGGGATAAGAAAGGAATTTGCCGCTATGCGGATACTACGCTGGCAATGGACGAATCTCTCATCTTGTCCTCTGTAGACATTTCCGGTCGGTCCTGCCTTGGTTATGCACTGGACATACCAACACAGAAGGTGGGAACATTCGATACGGAGCTGACAGAGGAATTCTGGCTTGGCTTTGTACGCAATGCCTTGATGACGCTGCATATTCGGCAGCTTGCAGGTACCAATTCACACCATATCATTGAAGGCACATTCAAATCTGTTGCCCGGAGCTTACGCAAGGCAGTGGCCATTGACAGGATGTTTGCAGATGATGTGCCCTCCACGAAGGGAGTTCTGTAATGATCGCGATCGTAGATTACGGTGTGGGAAACCTTTTTTCCCTGGAATGCTCCTTCCGGGCAATCGGTGCAGATGTTGTGGTCAGTGCCGATGCGCAGGTTCTGCGTCAGGCAGATAAGATCCTGTTGCCCGGTGTTGGCGCATTTGGAGATGCGGCAGAAAAGCTGCGGGCCAGCGGATTGGATCAGGTCGTCATTGATCAAGCGCAAAAAGGTAAGCCTGTGATGGGTATTTGTCTTGGTATGCAGCTTCTTTTTGAGGAAGGGCATGAGTATGGCTGTCACAAAGGCCTGGGTCTGATCCCCGGAACAGTGCGTCCCATTTCGGATGTCGTTCCCAAGGAATTGAAGATCCCGCATATGGGTTGGAATCCGTTGTGCTTTCAGAAGGAAAGCCCTTTGTTTTCCTATATCAAGGACGGTGATTGCGTGTACTTCGTTCACTCGTATTACGCAGCAGAATGTGCCGATTCAGTGATCGCAACAGCGGAGTACGGTGCCCCCCTGACAGCAGCGGTCCAACGGGGCAATGTGTTTGGCTGTCAATTCCATCCGGAAAAAAGCGGAAAAACCGGCCTTCAGATTTTGCGGGCCTTTGTGGAAATGGAGGGATAAAGCTTGCTGATCTATCCTGCAATTGATATTTTTGAGGGTAAAGCAGTTCGCCTTTTTAAGGGCGACTATGCCCAGATGACGGTTTATAACGAAGACCCTGCCGCAGTCGCGGCTGACTTTGTTGCAAAAGGCGCAAAACAGATCCATATGGTGGACCTGGAAGGCGCAAAGTCCGGTACGACTCCTAATCTGGAAACCATTTGCCGCGTAAAAAAACTGACAGGCCTGTTTTGCCAGGTTGGTGGCGGCATCCGTTCCATGGAAACAGTGAGCCGCTATTTGGATGCCGGACTTGACCGTGTGATCCTGGGAACCGCCGCGGTTACTGATCCGTGCTTTGCAAAGCAGGCAGTGGATGCCTATGGAGAAAGAATTGCCATTGGCGTGGATATCAAAGACGGATTCGTGGCGGTGAAGGGCTGGACTGAAAAGAGCAGCCTGGAAGCCTTTGACTTCTGCAAAAAAATGGAAGCCATTGGAATTCGAACCTTGATCTGCACAGATATTTCCAAGGACGGTGCAATGCAAGGTCCAAATGCGGAGCTTTACCGGAGGCTGTCTGAAGAGCTGGGGATGCAGATCATTGCTTCCGGTGGTGTCTCTTCCATTGAAGACATTCAGACCCTTGCGCAGATGAAATTGCACGGTGCCATTGTTGGCAAAGCCTACTATACCGGTGCAGTTGATCTGCGCGAAGCGATCGAGGTGGCAAAATGATCACAAAACGAATCATTCCATGCCTGGATGTAAAAGACGGCAGAGTCGTCAAGGGTGTGAATTTTCAAGGTCTGAGCGATGTCTCAAGCCCCATTGATCTTGCTAAGTATTATTCCGAGGCAGGCGCTGATGAACTGGTTTTCTATGACATCACAGCTTCTGCTGAGGGCAGAAAACTGTTTACAGATATTCTGCAGAAGACAGCATCATCGGTTTTTATTCCACTAACGGTGGGTGGCGGTATCAATTCGTTGGAGGACTTTGACCGTGTACTGAAATGCGGTGCTGACAAGGTCAGTGTCAATTCCGGTGCGATCCGTAACCCGGAACTTGTGTACCAGGCAGCAAAGCGCTATGGTGACCAGTGTGTAGTCCTTTCTGCTGATGTGAAGCGCGTGGATGGCGTGTTCCGCGTCTTTGCAAAAGGTGGAAGAGAAAATACCGGAATGGAAGCTATTGAATGGATCCGCCGGTGCGTGGAAAACGGTGCCGGTGAGGTGGTGGTGAATTCCATCGATACAGACGGTGTTCGTGGCGGATTTGATTTGGAAATGCTGGATGCAGTGTGCAATGCAGTTTCTGTACCTGTGATCGCATCCGGAGGAGCTGGCGGCATTCAGGATTTTATTACACTGTTTCAAACCCTTCCCAAGGTGGATGCAGGCCTGGCGGCTTCCATTTTCCATTTTGGCGAGGTGAAAATTCAGGATCTGAAAACACAAATGGCGGCGCAGGGGATCCCTACCCGCCTGTAAGGAGTATACTATGATCAATATTGAGGAATTGAAATTTGACGAAAAGGGATTGATCCCTGCTATTGTGGTGGATGCGGTGAGTAAGCGCGTTCTGACTTTGGCATATATGAATAAGGAGAGCCTGCAGCTGTCCATGGAAAAGGAGCAGACAGTGTTTTACAGCCGCTCCCGGCAGGAGCTGTGGCACAAGGGGGAGACCTCCGGCAATTATCAGAATATTGTCTCCATCACTGCAGATTGCGATAAGGACGCATTGGTGGTAATGGTTGAGCCGGAAGGACCTGCCTGCCATTTGGGGACAGAGTCCTGCTTCGAAAATCTTATGTGGGATAGCGAGAGCCGCCATGAATTTTCTTATCAGGGGCTTATGAAGCTGATTGAGGGGCGGAAAACAGATAAAAAGGAAGGCTCTTACACTACCTATCTCTTTGAAAAGGGTATCGATAAGATCCTGAAGAAGGTGGGCGAGGAGTGCACCGAGGTCATTATCGCAGCAAAGGCGGATGACCGTGCAGAGACTGTTTACGAGATCGCGGATCTTGCCTATCATGTGATGGTGCTGATGACCCAAATGGGGATTTCTCTGGAGGAGATCCATAAGGAACTGGCCTCCCGCCATGTGATTGACCATAAGGTCAAGCAGGAGAAAATGACCTGATTTCCAGAAATGTAATTGAATCTTGCCTGAAAAAACGCGTCATGAAGTATGACGCGTTTTTTCTTCCTTGACAAACTTTCTTCGGTATGTCATACTGATGTTGGCAAAAAAATGACAAGTTTGGGGGCTTTCTCTGTGAAACTGGACAGAAGGAATCAGATTATTGATATGATTGCCCAGCAACGCACGATTAAGAATTCGGAATTGATGGAGCGTTTTGATATCTCCATTGAGACGGTGCGTCGGGATTTGGAATACTTGGAGCAGCAAGGGTATCTTCGCCGGGTGTATGGCGGCGCGGTGGTCAATGCTTCTCTTAGCAGCGAGCCGGAGTACACCAGCCGCGCAAAAGCCCGTTCCAAGGAAAAAATGGCGATTGCGGAGGCGGCGGCAAAGCTCATCGGGGAGCAGGACTCTGTGTATTTGGGCGTGGGGACAACGGTGCAGGCTATGGCGCAGTATCTCCGGGGCGGCGCGGAATTGACGGTGTTTACCAATGCTTTGCGGCTGGCGGTGGAGCTGAGTGAGCTGCCCAACTGTACGGTGATCCTGCCCGGTGGCAAGCTGCGCCCCAAGGAGTTGACTGTCTCCGGTTTTCCTGCGGAAGAGAATTTTCAACATTTTAATGTGGACAAGGCATTTGTGGGTGTAGGCGGTGTGACCGAGTCTGGGATCACGGATTTTCACATTGATGAGGCCAGTCTCCACAGACAGCTGATCCAAAACGCAAGGCAGGCGATCGTCCTTGCGGATTCCGGGAAGCTGGGTCTCCGGGGTGTGGTGAATGTGTGTCCGTTGGATGCCATCGACATTCTGATTACCGACAGCGGCGCGCCTAAGCAGGTGGTAAAGGCTCTGGAGCAGGCCGGTGTCCGGGTGATCATAGCGAAATAACTGACTGAGGGTCTGCCTGGCGCAGACCCTTTTTTCGAATTTAGAAAAACATTTGAAAAGGTCTTGCAAACATCTTGACAATGTGTTATCATCTTGTTAGTCATGAACTGGCTAAATCCAAGATTATATAGGAAGGTGTTTTGAATGCTGAAAACAGATGTGGTCGTCATCGGCGCCGGTGCTGTTGGCTGTGCGGTTGCCCGCGAGCTTTCCAAGTATCAGGTTGATGTGATCGTCGTGGAAAAGAATGAGGATATAGGAGGTGATGCCTCCAAGTCTAACAGCGCCATTATCCACACAGGCTATGACGCGACCCCGGGTACGCTGGAATCTCAGTTGGTGGTGGCAGCAAACCCAATGTATGACCAGATCGTAAAGGATCTGGATGTTCCGTTTGCACGGATCGGTGCG
Organism: Faecousia sp.; assembly: GCA_045531815.1. Classification (GTDB taxonomy): domain Bacteria; phylum Bacillota; class Clostridia; order Oscillospirales; family Oscillospiraceae; genus Faecousia. The sequence continues at coordinate 37,537 of JAZSER010000031.1, forward strand.
ATCCTTCCCGCCATTACCGACGAGCAGTTTGAAAAGCTCCCCGAGATCAAGGAAAAGGCGTTTCGCAATCATGTATACGATGTGGAGTATAAGACCGGCAAGGAACTGCTGGAGATGGAGCCGAACTTGAACCCCGAGGTAAAGGGCGGCTTGTGGATCCCCAGAGAGAGCATCATCGATCCCTTTATCCTGGTGCAGGCGCTGGCGGAGAATGCTTATGCAAACGGTGTTCGCTTTCTGCTTAGTACAAAGGTTACCGGCATCACCACAGAAAACGGAAGCGTTAAGTCCGTTCAGACCACCGGTGAGGAGATCGAAACAAAGTACATAGTGAATTGTGCCGGCCTTTACTGCGACGAGATCGCTGAAATGGTGGGTAAGGCTGAGTATAAGGTTGTTGCCCGTAAGGGTCAGTTCTTTATCCTTGACAAGAACACATCCTGCAAGGTAGAGCATATCGTGTTGCCGATCCCCACGAAGGTAACCAAGGGCAAGCTGATGTGCCCCACCATCCACGGCAATATGCTGGTGGGACCCACCGCAGAGGATCAGCCGTCCAAGACGGATAAGTCCACCACCGCCGAAGGCCTGGCAAGCATCACGACGGATGTGAAGAATCTTGTGCCCAATGTAAATGTCCGGGACACCATTACCCAGTACGCAGGTCTGCGCCCCAATCGCAACCCGGAGGGTCTGCACTTTGATATTTGGGATGATCTGGAAGGCTATGTAAATCTGTCCGGTGTACGCTCTACCGGATTGACCCTTTCTGTTGCAATGGGCAAGTATGTAGTTCAGCAGATGCTGTATCACGGTGCTTCCTGGACGCTGAAGGAAAACTTTGTTTTCAAGCGCAAAGGCATCGTTAAGTTTAGTGAATGCACATTGGAGGAACAGGATGCACTGATCCAAAGCAACCCCTTGTACGGCAATGTGATCTGCCGATGTGAGACTGTTACCGAGGCGGAGATTCTGGATGCGATCCACCGTCCCCTGGGCGCAAAAAGCGTGGATGCGGTAAAGCGTCGTGTCCGGGCCGGTATGGGACGCTGCCAGGGCGGCTTCTGCGGCCCGAAGGTAATCGAGATCCTGGCCCGGGAGCTGGGCTGTGAT
>JAZSER010000082.1:0-10936 GCA_045531815.1 Faecousia sp.
TGCGTTGGTGGCGCATTGTCCGGCGGCACTGCCGCCCGACAAACCGGAATTTACGCTTCGTTTTCCAATTTGCTTATCTTTTCCGCGACGGGGCAGCTGGGGGCATAGGGGCAGTCCGGATATAGGCAGTCTGCTTCGCCATCTTCCACTATAACTGTCCGGCTGCCGTCAATCTGCCGGCAATAGCCGCTGAAAATAACTTCCATCGGTCATTCCTCTACAATGCGCCAACCCATGGGATCCACCGTGATCCCTTGCTCAGAGATTTCCCAAGGGGTGCTGTTTCGGTTTACATAAATCTTGAAAGCTTTGCCGTTCAAACTGCGGCAGTAGCCCAGTTTTCCGTTTTGGTTACAGAAGAATTCAATGCTGCCCAGCCGCAGCGCATCGTTGTTTTTTCGCAGCTGACCCAAAGTACGGAAGTGCTCCAATAGCAAGGGATCCTCCTGTCCCCAGGGATAGGTTCGGCGGTTAAAGGGATCTTTGCCGCCCTCCATACCGGCTTCGTCTCCATAGTATACGCTGGGGCTGCCGGGCAAGGTATACTGAAGCACAGAGGCAAGGTACAGCAGGGCCTTTGCCTGTTCTTTTTGCGCTTCGGAGAGCGTTCGCACAGCCAGCTGCTCCCGGGGTCCGTCATAGGGGTCCACCAGGGCGGTGAGGATCCGGGGTGTATCGTGGGTACCCAGCAGATTCATGTTGCAAAGAAGCACCTGCTGGGGATAGTTTTCCGCAATGGTCATGACCCGCTCTCTAAGCTGCCAGCCGGGATCCCGGCCTTGGAGATACTCCAGGATCGCGGTGCGGAAGGGGTAGTTCATAACGCTGTCCAGAACCCCGTCCACAAAGTAGCGGCAGCGCTTGCCATAGGCGATCTTGTTGGAGGCATCCTCCCAAACCTCACCGATGAGCAATGCATCGGGCTTGATCTGCCGGATCCGCTGCTTCAGAAGCAGCAAAAACTCCGCAGGCAGCTCGTCAGCAACATCCAGACGGAAGCCGTCTGCACCTAGCCGCAGCCAGTGGGCAACTACGGAATCCTCCCCGGTGATCACATATTCAATAAAGGCCGGGTCCAGCTTGTTGACTGTGGGCAAGGTATCAAAATTCCACCAGCAATCATAGCTGTCCGGGTACTGACGGAAGCGATACCAGCTGTAGTAGGGGGAATTGGGGTTGCAGTATGCACCCTGGCCGCCAAAGGTACGCGCCTTGTCAAAGTAAAGGCTGTCAGAGCCGGTGTGGGAGTAAACTCCGTCCAGCACCACCCGGATGCCCCGCTGATGTGCAGCATCGCACATTGCGGAAAAGTCCTCCGGGGTTCCCAGCATGGGGTCCGGGGTCTTGTAGTCTCCGGTATCATAGCGGTGGGAGGAGAAGCTTTTGCTGATGGGATTCAGATACAGAATGTCTGTGCCCAGTGCGGCAATATAGTCCATTTTTTCCGCAATTCCCCGGAAATTGCCGCCAAAGAAGTCATTGTTCAGGACCTTGCCCTCCGGGGTGGGCTGCCAGGAAACTTCTTCGTTCCAATCTTCGTGAAGGGTGTAGGGCTGCAGCTTGCCGGTCAGATCGCAGTGGCCTGCTTTGCAGAAGCGGTCGGGAAAAACCTGATAAATACAAGCGCCCTTCGCCCAATCCGGCGTGGTGAAGTCAGCGGGGATGCAGGAGACCTGCCAGGTGTCACCGGCTTCCATGTTGGTATCGTTGCCTTGCTTAAACAGCCGGAAGGTGCCGGTGCGCCCGGTGATTCGGAAATAATAGAAGTAAAGCCCGGGCTGTGCCAGCAGAAGCTGTCCCTGCCAAATATCATATAACTCCCGGGTGGAGGAAAATGACATGGGGATCTCCTGCAGGGGGGTGCCGTCTTCTGCCCCCAGGCAGATGGACACGGCAGTGGTCTTTACCGAGCAGGGGATATGAATGTGCAGCGTGCAGGGTTGGTTCGGGGTCAGACAGCCGAAGGGGGTCTTGTATGCAGTTTTTTTGGAATCAAACAAAATGCGCATAGGAATTCTCCGTTCGTGTGCAGCTGTGTGGGGGTTCGCCCGTGTAATAGGATACTCGATTTTTAAAAGAAGGTCAAGAAAAACCGGGGCAGTTTCAAAAACCGCCCCGGAATTTGATGGATTACATTTCTTCCCGCATTTTGCGGAACAAGGCCATGTATTTTTCAGCCGGCTTATCCCAACTGAAGTCCTGGGCCATGCAGGTGTGCTGCAGTTGACGGAAGGCTTCCCGGTTGTGATCGTAAAGATCCAGGCAGCGTGTCAGCGCGCCGTGGAAATCGTCTGCATTATAGGATTGGAAGGTGAAGCCCAAACCGCCTTCTCCCTTTTCGTCCACCGGGGGAACGGTGTCCTTCAGACCGCCGGTGGCATGGACAACAGGCACAGTGCCGTAGCGCATGGCGTTCATCTGACTTAAACCGCAGGGTTCAGACTTGGAGGGCATCAGGTAAACATCACCGCCTGCGTAGATCCGGGAGGCCAGACCCAGGTCAAAGGTGATCTTTGCAGCCACCTGGTCCGGGAACTCTTTGGCAAGATCCCGGAAGAACTGCTCAAAATGCGGCTCACCTGTACCCAAAATCAGCAGCTGGCAGCTTCGCTCCCACAGCAGCCGCCGGGCAATGTGGCACAGCAGGTCAAGGCCTTTGTGTCCGGCAAGCCGGGTGACCATGACCATCAGGGGGACATCTGCCTTGACGGGCAGACCCACTTCCTCCTGAAGGGCTGCTTTGCAGCGGGCTTTGCCCTGGGCGAAGGTATCTGCGTTGTAGTGTGCCGGCAGCGCCGGGTCAGTTTCCGGGTTAAAGGTGTTTACATCAATGCCGTTGGTAATGCCGGTCAGCTTCCAGGCAGCGTTGGACAGAATGCCGTCCATGCCGTGGGCATAGTAAGGATACATCAGCTGCCGGGAATAAGTCTCAGAAACGGTGGTGACCAAGTGGGCGGTTTCCACAGCACCCTTCATCATGTTCACCCCACCGCCCAGATCCAGGCAGGCCCGGTACTCCCAGGGCAGCGCCAGCACATTGTCAAAGAAATCCGGGTTGGCCCAACCCTGGTACTCCACATTGTGGATGGTAAACATACACTTTGTGCCGGGGAACAGGGGATGATACTGGGCTGCCAGATAGGTGGGGACCAATGCAGTCTGCCAATCGTTGCACTGGATCACATCGGGCAGGAAGCCCAGGGCCACAAGACCGTCCAGACATGCCTTGGAATAGAAGGCAAAACGCTCTCCGTCGTCTGCATCACCGTAGATGGGACCGTTGCGGTCACCGAAATAATACAGATTGTCGACAAAATATACCTGCACACCGTCGGTGCGGTTTTTCAGCCGCAGAATGCCGGCATATTGCTGCCGCCAGCCAAGGCTGACATGGAATTGGGCAGCCAGCTCCACTTCATAAGCCGGGTTCTGACGGATCTTTTTATAATAGGGCAGGAAAAGGAGCACCTGGTTGCCTTCGATACGCGCCAGGGCTGCGGGGAGTGCTTCCATTACATCGCCCAATCCGCCGGACTTGGCATAGGGCGCGCCCTCGGAAGCCAAAAGGGCTATTTTCATACAACTTCACCTCTTCGGATAATCACGGGGTTGGAGGGTGTGCCGATGAGCTCGGCACCGGCGCGGATCACAACATCCTTATCCAGGATCACATAGCGCAGATGTGCGCCTTCACCGATCACCGCGTCGTTCATGATGACACTGCTTTCAATAACAGCATTAGGCTGCACCGTTACCTGACGGAAGAGGATCGAATTTCTGACAGTGCCTTCCAGCATGCAGCCGTCTGCGGTAAAGCAGTTTTCAATGTGGCATTCCTCACCGTAGTAGGTAGGTACGCGGTCACGGACCTTGGTATAGATGGGGTGATTGCCGCCGAACAGATCCTCCCGGACCTCCTTGTTGATCAGGGAGAGGCTGTTGCGGAAGTATTCTTCCACGGATTCGTTATACATGGTAATGCCGTCAAAACGGTAGATATTGACGCTGGCAAGACCCTTCTGCCACAGACCCAGCACAAGATCCCGGTCCATATGGTACAGATTATGGGCAATGTGCTCCTTGACCTGCTGCACCAGCCACTTCTTGCGCAGAACGAAAATGTCCATAGATGCATCGTACTCCGGTGTGGCAGCGTAGTCCACCACCATATCGGTGATCTGGCCCTTGCTGTCTGTTTTCACAGCCAGGTCGATGGTCTTGTAGCCGTTGGCAATGCCGGACTTGGTGACCAGGGTGATATCTTTGCCGCTTTCAATATGGGAGGCCAGAACCTTGGAAAGATCGATGTTGCTCAGAATTGCAGAGTCGATCATGATCAGGTACTCATCCTCAGAACCAAACTCCAGGAAGGACATGGCAGCGTACAGAGATTCCAGCTTGCCGCGGTAATCGGAGGTTTTGGAGGAGGAGAAGGGTGTCAGATATTCCAGGCCGCCTTCTTCCATTTCCAGGCCCCATTCTTCACCGGAGCCAACATGGTTCATCAGACTCTGGTAGCTGTGACGCGTGACGATGCCTACCCGGTGAATGCCTGCGCAGGCAAGGTTGGAAAGGGCAAAGTCCACCTGACGGTACCGGCCGCCAAAGGGCATACTGGCCATGGTTCGCTTGTCGGTCAATTCGCTGACAGTGCCGTCATTTGCGAAAATAATGCCTGTTACGTTCATAGCGATCTCCTCCTTTACATCATTTCACCGGGCAGCAGCACGGAGTTTTGCTCCAGTACGGTACCCTTGCCGGTAACGCTGATCTGCTTGGCTTCGTTGGGCGCGTAAGCTCCGCCAACGACGCAGCCCCGGCAGATCCGGGTGTTTTCGCCCAAAATTGCGTGGCGCACGATGGCACCGGACTCGATGACCGTTCCCGGCATCACAACACTGTCCTCTACCAAAGCGCCTTCTCCAATGGTACAGCCTGTGGAGATGATGCTGTGGCGGACGCTGCCGTAAACCTCGCAGCCTTCTGCGATAAAGCAGCCTACGGTCTGGGCATTTTCGTCAATATAGGAAGAGGGGAGTGCATTGTTTCGTGCATAGATCTTGTTTTTCTCGTCACCGCGGATGTTGAAAGCGGGATTCTTGCCCAAAAGCTCCATGTTGGCTTCCCACAGGGAATCGATGGTGCCCACGTCCTTCCAGTAACCGTCGAAGGTGTAGGCCATCAGCTTGTGACCTGCGTTCAGCAGATTGGGGATAATGTTCTTGCCGAAATCGTTGGAGGAGGCGGGATCGTCCTCGTCTGCGATCAAAAATTCCCGCAGAACAGACCAGTTGAAAACATAGATACCCATGGATGCGTTGGTGGACTTGGGCTTTTGGGGCTTTTCTTCAAATTCGTAAATAGAGCCGTCCGGGTTGGTGTTCAGGATGCCGAAGCGGCTGGCTTCTGAAAGCGGCACATCCCGCACGGCAATGGTGCAGGCAGCGCCGCTGCGTGCGTGGTACTCCACCATGTCGGCATAATCCATCTTGTAGATGTGGTCACCGGACAGCACCACCACATAGTCCGGCTGATAGCGCTCAATAAAGGCAATGTTTTGGTAAATTGCGTTGGCAGTGCCTTTATACCAGCCGCTCTTCTTGTCATGCCGCTCATAGGGCGGCAGCACCTGGGCGCAGCAGTGGGACTTATTCAGGCCCCAGGGTTGTCCGTTGCCGATATATTCGTTCAGCTCCAAGGGCTGGTACTGAGTCAGAATACCCACGGTGTCAATACCGGAGTTGACGCAATTGGAAAGGGGGAAATCGATAATGCGATACTTGCCGCCAAAGGGAACGGCGGGCTTAGCGGTGTTTTGCGTCAGGACCTTCAGACGGCTACCCTGACCACCGGCCAGAAGCATGGCAATACAGCGTTTTTTCTGGAAGTACATGGTGAATCGCTCCTTATGTATAAAATGTTGGACATTTGGTAATTGCTCGTTTGGTCTATGCAGAAAAGGGATATACACCCCCATCAGTACCATATCACATTTTTTGAGGGAAAGAAAGGGGTAAATTGGCTAAAATATCACTTAATTTTCTGTCAATATTCACAATAGAGCCTATCGGAACAGGGGGATTTGTGGGCGAATCGACCGAAATCAGGGGTTTTTCCATCCAAACAGTCCCGTGCCACTGACCCAGCTTGTAACCGCAGCCGGGCATCTGCGCTGTAAAGCGGTAGCCCACTGCTTCGTGGAATGCCAGAGAGGGTGCGTTGGCGGTGGTGATGATGGCGTACACCTTGCAGTAGCCCTGCAGCTTCAGCAGCTCCTCCAGGACCCGGTAAAGGGCCTTGCCGATTCCCCGGCCCTGGGCCTTTGGATGCAGATAGATGGAGGCTTCGGAGCACCACTGATAGGCGGCGCGCTCAAAGGGCAGGCTGCCGTATGCATAGCCAAGGATCTGCCCGTCTTCCTCCCATACCAGCCAGGGAAACCAATTGGTGATCTGCGCAAAGCGGGCGCAGAAATCCTCGAGGGTCGGTACGGTATATTCGAAGCTGATGGCGGTATCGCGCACATAAGGTGCGTAAACTGCTAAGATCTGAGGAACATCCTCAGGCCGCGCCATGCGAATAGACATAGAAAAGCCTCCCGTGGGAAAGATAATCCTATTGTAAGGCAATCCGGCGCAACCGTCAAGAAGGGGAATTTTTCCCACAAGCGTTGACAACAGAAGCCGGCAGGAGTAAAATGAAACAATACGGATCAAAAAGGAGGGACAACCATGGACGCTGGCAGTAGTGGCAATATACCGGGCCGAAGTATGCAAAAGCGCCCGTGGTGGTGCTGAATCCTTTGGCGCGGTGTTTTGCCTCATTTTGAATAATGAGGAGGGACACCTATGACAGAACGCTTTGAGATCGCGGAAAAAGCGATCATTGCCATGCTGGAAGAGAAGAAATATGCCACGGTGCGTGACTTCCTTCTGACTATGAACCCCGCGGACATAGCGGGAATTTTTACAGACCTGACCCAGCGGCAGATCCCGCTGCTGTTCCGGCTGCTGCCAAAGGAGACAGCGGCGGAATGCTTTGCGGAAATGGAGCCGGAGGAGCAGGAACTGCTGATCGGAAGCTTTTCGGACAACGAGCTGAAGGAGCTTTTGGATGAACTTTATGCCGATGACGCGGCCGAGCTGGTGGAGGAGATGCCTGCCAATGTGGTAAAGCGGATCCTGCGCCAGGCCACACCGGAGATGCGCCGTGCCATCAATCAGATCCTGCGCTATCCGGAAAACAGTGCCGGCTCTATGATGACCACGGAATATGTCTCCCTGCGGCCGGATATGACCGTGGGGGAAAGCATTCTCCGGATCCGGCGGCAGGGTGTGGACAAAGAGACCATCTACACCTGCTATGTTACCGAGGGCAGAAAACTCATCGGTCTTGTGACTGTGAAGGATCTGCTGCTCAGCGATGACGATGAGCGATTGATTCGGGATATTATGTTAACCAATCTGATCAGCGTCAATACCCATACGGACCAGGAGGAAGTGGCAAAAATGCTTGCCCACTACAGCTTCCTGGCGCTGCCGGTGGTGGACATGGAAAACCGCATGGTGGGTATTGTCACCTTCGATGACGCAATGGAGGTCATGGAGGACGAGACCACCGAGGATATCGAAATGATGGGCGGTATGCTGCCGTCGGAGAAGACCTATCTGAAAAGCTCGGTCTTTGAGCTCTTTAAGCAGAGGATCCCCTGGCTGCTGCTTTTGATGGTGTCGGCAACCTTTACAGGCATGATCATCGGTGCGTTTGAAGGGGCGCTGGCAGCCCAGGCGGCATTGACGGCTTTTATTCCCATGCTGATGGGCACCGGCGGTAACTCCGGCTCCCAGTCCTCTGTCACGATCATCCGCGCCTTGAGCCTGGATGAGCTGCGTATGTCCGATCTGCCCAAGGTGATCTGGAAGGAGATCCGGACGGCAGTGCTTTGCGGTGTTGCGCTGGCAGCGGTTTGCTTTGTGAAGATATGGCTGGTGGATAAGCTGCTGCTGGGCAACCAGCAGATCACACTGATGGTGGATGCTGTGGTGTGCTTGGCGCTGTTGGCAACGGTGATCAGTGCAAAGCTTGTGGGTGCGGTGCTTCCTTTGGGGGCAAAGGCACTGCATTTGGACCCGGCAGTTATGGCAAGCCCCTTTATCACATCCATTGTGGATGCCCTTTCTCTTTTGCTTTATTTCTTCTTCGCCCGGATGCTTCTGGGTGTGTAGACCGATAAAAGACGGCAGGCACTTTTCGTGCCTGCCGTAAATTCGTGATTAAACTGCGTCGTCGATGACCTCTTCGGTTTCTTCCGGCTGCGGATCCTCCGGCTGGAGCTCTGTAGCCTCTGTTGCGTTAAGCATATCTTCTTCCTCTACACCGTTGATGTAGTATTCGTCGTATTCGGACAGCAGTGCATCCCGAATCTCACCGGTGTCGATGTTGACGGTGTAATGCTGCTTGATGCCGTCAACTTCCAGGCTGAGAACATAGCGCTGATTTTCAGCTTCAGGGTTGCCTTCCAGCAGGGAAGGATCATCCTGGCCGAGGGCAGCGCAGAGAAGCTCCTTGGCGGTAGTCAGGCTGATGTAGCCTGTGTCATCCAGACCGGACTCATCAATGGTGAAAATGGGAACACCCTTGGCAGCGGACTCCGCATCAACAGCCAGGTTGCCCAGGAAGTTTGTGCCGGGCAGGGTGGAACCGACGCAGGCCTTGAGCACGATGATCTTGGTGTCGCTGGACAGGTAGTCACCGGCTGCAGCGGCACTGACGATGGTCTTCACTGCCTCGGAGACAGATTTGCCTGTCACATCTTCCAGGGTTTCCATCAGAGTCGTGCCGTTGATATCACCGGGCTTTGCGCTCATAACAAAACCCTCGGTGTCATAAACGACCTGAATGGTGGCATTGGGGTTCACCAAAAGCATACCGGCGGCAACGGGGTCGCGAAGAGCGGCCTGTGTGGGCGCTGTAGATTCTTCGGTGGCGGGGGATGCACCGCAGCCGGCAAGGATGCAGGTAAGCAATCCAAGACATACCAAAGCTGCAAGGATCTTTTTCAGGGGGGTCATTTTCATAGTGGCTCTCCTTTTGTAATGTATTTGGAATAATGGTATAAATGAGTTTATAAACGGGTATAGTTACTATAACACACATATATAGCACATTACAAGAACTTTTTGTAAAGAATCCAAAATACGACAGGAAATAATGATTGACAAAGCAAAACCTTCGTGCTATAATAACTGAGCACTTGAGGCAAACAATATCGCGGAGTAGAGCAGTTGGCAGCTCGTCGGGCTCATAACCCGGAGGTCGGAGGTTCAAGTCCTCCCTCCGCAACCAGAATTGGACACCAATTTTGATACGCAGGTATCATGATTGGTGTCCAATGTTTTTCCACATCCAAAGGAGTTTTTCTTATGATCGACATTGAACACTATCTTTCGCAGCTGACCGTTTTGCTTCAGCGTCAGTTTCATGCGAGACTTTTGTATGTTGGGTTGCAGGGCAGTTATCTTCGCGGAGAAGCCACTGAACACAGCGACATTGACATTATGGTTATCCTCGATGAACTATCGGTATCTGACCTGAACCTCTACCGCACCATTATTCAGTCCATGGAGCATTCGGATAAATCGTGTGGTTTCATATGCAGCAAATCAGACCTCGCAAACTGGAATCCGCTCGAAATCCAGCACCTGCTGAACGGCACAAAAGATTATTACGGTGTTTTGCGTGAGTTTGTTCCTGCACACACGGAACATGACATCCGCAATTTTGTTAAATTAAGCCTCAACAACCTGTATCATGAGATTTGTCACAGATACATTCACGGTGAAGTTCATCAAAACATTGCTCGTCTGCCCGGCTCTTACAAGAGCGTCTTCTTCATCTTCCAGAATCTGTATTATCTGAAACACGGCAAATACATTGCAACGAAGGCGGAACTGCTGCCGCTGCTGGAAGGCAAAAACTATGCCGTTATGGAGCGCTCCATGGAACTCAATAACGGAATTGCACACAAATTTTCGGACAGCTTTGAGCTTCTCTTTACGTGGTGTCAGGAAACACTGAAGACAATCTGATACACCCAGCTTTTTAGCCCGGCCGTCCCTTTCAGAAGAAACCGTCCCGGACAAGCAAAACAGCCCGACTGACAAAATCAGTCGGGCTGTTCGTATGTGATACAATTACAGGGCTGCCTTCAGGGCATCCACCTTATCGGTACGCTCCCAGGGCAGATCCAGGTCGGCGCGGCCGAAGTGACCGTAAGCGGCGGTCTGGCGGTAGATGGGACGGCGCAGGTCCAGATCACGGATGATGGCGGCGGGACGCAGGTCAAAGACCTTGTTCACGGCCTCTTCCAGCACTACGTCGGACACGGTGCCGGTACCGAAGGTGTCCACACGGACGGAAACGGGGCGGGCTACACCGATGGCGTAGGCCAGCTGCACCTGGCAGCGTTTGGCCAGACCGGCGGCCACCACGTTCTTGGCAACCCAGCGGGCGGCATAAGCGGCGCTGCGGTCCACCTTGGTGGGATCCTTGCCGGAGAAGGCGCCGCCGCCGTGGGGGGCGCTGCCGCCGTAGGTGTCCACGATGATCTTGCGGCCGGTCAGACCGGAGTCGCCCTGAGGCCCGCCCACCACGAAGCGGCCGGTGGGGTTGACGAAGAAGCGGGTCTCTGCGACCAGCAGTTCAGCGGGAACGGTGGGCTTGATGACCAGCTCGATCATGTCGGCGCGGATCTGCTCCAGGGTAGCCTCGGGGGCGTGCTGGGTGGAAACCACCACGGTATCCACGCGGACAGGCTTATTGTTCTCGTCGTACTCCACGGTGACCTGGGTCTTGCCGTCGGGACGGAGGTAGCCCACCAGACCCTGCTTGCGCACCTCGGTCAGGCGCATGGCCATCTTCTGGGCCAGAGAGATGG